>NZ_JBXUOV010000042.1:0-39679 GCF_057196585.1 Micromonospora sp. ATLC20 | reverse complement strand
GGGCGCCGGCGGCGGCGCGGGCGTGGTCTCCCGGAGCAGCGCGGTCAGCCCGGCCCGCCGGGCCACCACCGTGAGCCGGTCACCGGCCTGGATCACCACACGCGGGTCGGCCGACCAGTCGGCCTTCTGGCTCGGCCGGGTGTGCGCGAGCAGGCGCACCTCGCCCGGCCGGGCCACCGCGCTCAGCGGACGCCCGTCCAGCGGCGAACCGGCCACCACCGGCACCTCGGTGACCAGCAGCGCGTGCCGGTCGACCGGGATGGTGGCGACCACCGCGCGATCCAGCAGGGCCGCCGCGAACGCCGGCGCGGCCAGATAGGACACGCTGCGCGAGATGCCGATGCCGAACGCCTGCTGGATCCGCTCGGCGAAGTCGCCGTCGAACAGCCGCAGCACCACGCGCAGGTCCGGGTCGAGGGACCGGGCGATCAGCGCGGCCCGAAGGTTCGTCCCGTCGTCGGTGGACACCACCACGAGCGCCTGGCAGGTGTCCACCGAGGCGGACCGGAGCGTCTCCTCCCGGCCCGCGTCGCCCACGATCAGCGGCACCCCCAGCCGGCGCGCCAGCGCGGCGCCGCGCGCGTCCGGGTTCTTGTCGATCGCCACCACCTCGACGCCGAAGTCGTGCAACTGCGCCATCACCCGGGTGCCGATGTTGCCCAGCCCGACCATCACCACGTGCCCGGAGCGGTCCGGCTGAACCCGGCCCGCGTGCAACGCCAGCCGGGCGTTGACGATGCCGTCGACCACCGCGGCCGTGATCAGCGGGATCAGCGCCAGCCCGGCCAGGTTGAGCACCACCTGCATCACCTGGGCCGCTACCGGCTTGCCGACGTCCGGATCCTGGCCGGTGAGCGTGGTGACAAGCGTCAGGTAGATCGCCTCGCTCCAGCTCACGTCGGCGGCCCGCGCGTTGAGCCAGCCCAGCGCCGCGATCACCCCGAGCAGCACCAGCACCGCGATGCCGATCTTGCGGGTGGCGAAGTGGCGGACCGCCCTCAGCAGCACCGCCACCGGCTGCCGGCGCCGCCGCGCGCGTACCAGCCGCCGGGCGGCGACCTCGGTGCCCGCCGGGCGCCCGGTCGCCTCGGCCAGCACCACGTCGGCCGCCGACTCGTCGGCGGGCAGCACCCGGACCAGGTCCGGATCCGTGGTGACGGCGAGGCCGCAGACCACGTCCTGCGGGCGTACGTCGTCCCGGCGGGCCACGTAGAGCGTGCGCCCCGCGTGCCGGAAGTGGGTCGGCGCCACCTCACCCAGCGCGGCGGCCACGAAGGCGGGCGCGGCCATCGAGGCGTCGGAGAGCACCGCCGAGTCGGGGAAGAGCTGCCGCAGCCCGTCCGCCAGGTTGGTGTTGAACATCCGCACCACCAGGCGCAGCCGCGACTCGACCTCCTGGGCGCAGAGCGCGGCGTGCATGTTGCCCACGTCGTCCTGGTGCAACAGGGCCAGCCCGGCCGCGCCGGCCAGCCCGGCCCGGCGGAACGCGGCCTCGTCGAGCCGTTCGGCAGTCACCACCCGTACCCCGGGCACGTCGCGCCCGTCGGGGCCCTCGGACCGGCGGCGGCCCGGCACCACGAGCGTCACCCGCACCCGGCCGTCGGCGTTGTCGGTGGCGAGCAGCGACCGGACCACCCAGTAGGCGAGCGGGTCGGAGCCGCAGACCACGTAGTGGGGGCGTTCGTCACCGTTCATCCGGAGCCGCCAGCCGGTCGCGCGGCGCGCGCGGTCGCGGAGAGGCTCGGCCATGTCCGGATCGTAGTCAGCCGCTCGCGATGTGCGCAGCCCCGGCGATCATGGACGCATGGCGGGGGCGGGTACGGGTAGAGCACCGGCATGCAGACGTTCCTGCCGTATCCGGACTTCCTGGCCAGCGCGCGCACGCTGGACCAGAAGCGGCTGGGCAAGCAGCGCGTGGAGACGATCCAGGTGCTGCGCGGGCTGACCCGGCCGGACTACGGCTGGCGCAACCACCCCGCGGTGAAGATGTGGGCCGGGTACGAGGAGGCGCTGACCCGGTACGGGCTGGACATGTGCGCGGTGTGGTGCGAGCCGGGCCGGGCCGACACCTGCGCCGGGACGCTCGCCACCGACCTCGCCGCCGCCTGCGGCATCACGCTGATCCGTACCCAGGACGAGCTGGCCGCCGCCGGTGAGCTGCCGCCCTGGCTGGGCCGCGACGACCTGCACCGCAGCCACCGGTCGTCGCTGCTGCGCAAGGACCCCGCCCACTATGCCCGGTTGTTCACCGACGTCTCCCCCGACCTGGAGTACGTCTGGCCCCCGTCGGACCGCCCCCGCCGCTGCCTGCCGTGAAAGCCCCGTCGACGCGTACCCAGCGTGTTGCCCTTTCAAGCGGCAGACTGGGGGGACCGCCGACTGGAGGATGCCCCCGTGAGTCTGTCGCAAGTGGTAGGTCGTCTCATCGGCGTACGCGAGCACCTGGTGGACCCGGGCGGCGGTGGCGCCGACCGCGTGCCGCGACCGGTCCCGGCGCTGGTGGTGGGCGGCGGCATCGCCGGCATGTCGGCGGCGGTGGTGCTGGCCGAGCGCGGCGTGGCGGTGACGGTGCTGGAGGCGGCGCCGCACCTCGGCGGGCGGCTCGGCGCCTGGCCGGAGGAGCTGTCCGACGGCGTCCAGCGCAACGAGCACGGCTTCCACGCGTTCTTCCGGCAGTACTGGAACTGGCGGTCGATCCTGCGCCGCGTCGATCCGGCGCTGGGCTTCCTCAAGCCGATCCCGGGCTACCCGATCCTGTCCGAGCAGTGGCCCACGGAGGAGTTCGGCAAGCTGCCGCCCGCGCCGCCGGCCAACCTCCTGGCGCTGCTGCTGCGCAGCCCGAGCCTGCGCCTGGCGGACCTGCGCACGATGGATCGGGACGCGGCGCTGCCGCTGCTCACCTACGACCCGGTACGCACCTACGAGGAGTTCGACGAGCGGACCGCCGACGAGCTGCTCACCTCGCTGCGGCTGCCGGACCGGGCGCGGGCCATGCTGTTCGAGGTCTTCTCCCACTCGTTCTTCAACCACGAGGCGGAGATGTCGGCCGCCGAGATGATCGCGCAGTTCCACTTCTACCTGCTCGGCAACCCGGAGGGGCTGGCCTTCGACTGCCCTGATCGGGACTACGGCACCGCGATCTGGGAGCCGCTGACCCGGTACGTGGAGAAGCACGGCGGCCGGGTGACGACCGGCGCGGCGGCGGCCCGGCTGGACCGTACCCCGGCGGGGTGGCGGGTGACCGGCGCGGACGGCGACGTCTGGGAGGCGCCGCACGTGGTGCTCGCGGTGGACCCACCGGCGCTCGCCGCGCTTGTCGGCGCCTCGCCCGGCCTGGTCGCGGCGGCACCCGAGCTGGTGGCGCGGATGCCCGCGTTCGGCACGCCCGGGCCGCCGTACGCGGTGGCACGCTACTGGATGGACGGGGACGTCCGGGCGGACCGGGCGGTGTTCAGCGGCGTCTCCCGGCAGCCCACGCTGGACTCGGTGACGCTCTACCACCGGCTGGAGGAGGAGCCCCGCCGCTGGGCCGAGCAGACCGGCGGCTCGGTCGTGGAGCTGCACGCGTACGCCTGCGAGCCGGACGTGCCGGCCGACGAGCTGGCCGCCCGGATGCTGCGGGAGCTGACCGCGCTCTGGCCGGAGGTGGCCGACCTGCGGGTACGCGAGCTGCGCGCCCGGGTCGAGGCACAGGCGCCGGCGTTCACGCCGGGCAGCCACGCCTGGCGTCCCGGGGTGGAGACCGACGCGCCGGGCCTCTACCTGGCCGGGGACGGCATCCGCACGGAGTTCCCGAGCGCGCTGATGGAACGGTCGGCGGCCACCGGGATCATCGCCGCGAACCACATCCTGCGGGCCGAGGGGGCGGCGGCCGAGCCGGTCCGCTCGATCCGGCCGCGCGGCCTGCTGGCCGGGAAGACGGGACCGAAACGGCTTTAAGCGGACAAAAACGGCTCTAGGCTCGACTGATCCGGTGACACGGGAGGTCGGGCGGTGAGCACCGCGACACGGGAGCGGCGCGACGAGGAGCACGGGACACCACGGGACGAACGGACCGCGGTGGTCACCGCGCTGCGACTCGGCTGGTCCATGGCGGACGCCTACCACCACGCGCAGACAGCCGACCTGACCGACGGCGGGAACCGGCCGGCGGCCGCGCCGCCGAAGTTGTCGAACCTGACCGAGCTGGCCGGATGGCACCGGCTCGGCATGTACCTGGACGGCGTGGACGTGGCGCTGGCGCAGATCGCGCCACTGACCCCGGCGGGCCGTACCGTGCCGTCCACCGCCGCCGCGCGCCGCGCCACCGGCACCGACCGGGAGCCGCTGCTGCGCGCGCTCGACGACCTCAACATCGACGTGCTGCGCTGGACGATGGCGACGAACCACCGGGTGGGTGTGGCGTACCGGCTGGGGCGCTCGCTCGCCGACACCGTACGACGCGGCGACGCCGACCATCTCGCCACTCGGTTCGGCGGCCGGCACCTCCAGATCAGCAGGTGGCTGGACGAGCTGGCGAGCGTGCTGCCGCCGTACTCGGCCGCCGTGGTGCGCCGCTCACTTGCCGCCTGGGCCACGGCTGTCGGCCGCGCCACGGTGGGTGACCCGGGCGAGGCCGGGCTCGCCGAGCTGGCCCGCGAGCTGCGCAACCAGGGCGACCTGTGGCAGGACGTCCTGACCGGCGGCCTGCACCCGCGCGACCTGCTGGACGAGGAGAACTGGGCGGTGGTCGCCCGCAACGTCATCATCCGGGACCGGAAGCTGGTGGCGCAGGCGGCCCGGGGCATCTTCTGGCCGGTGCTGGCGCCACTGCTGGTGGTGCTGCTGGCGGTGGTCGGGGTGAGCGCCGCCGCCGCGGCCGGCTCCCCCACCACCCGGGCGGCGGTGGCGCTCGTCGGTCTGGGCGCCGGGCTCACCGCGATCTGGCGGTCGATCTCCACGCCCACGCTGTCGGTGGCGGCCGAGGTGAACCGCCCGCTGCTGGACAGCGAGCTGGTGGTGCAGATGACCGCCCGGATCAACCGGCCGCTCACCGCCGCCCGGCGCGCCGGCCGGGCCGGACGCCAGCGGCGGCCCGCCGCCGACGGATCGAAATACGTTGCCCACGATTCCCGAATCGATCTACCGTGAGCGCGCAAGGCCAACCACCGCTCCGGGAGCCGTCCATGTCGCTGCGATCCGCCACCACGACGACGTCGTGGCTGCTCGGCGACGGCTGCCGGGAACACGGTCCCTGGCCCGGAGGGCACGACTGACGCGCGTCGCGCGTCCCGTCGTCGCCGTACCGCCGATCGTGAAGGGAGAACCCGGTGGACGCCGTCCTCGTCATAAACGCCGACCTCGGCCCGCTGCACCGGGTCACCGTCAAACACGCGATCCGGATGCTCTGCCGCCGGGTCGCCGAGATCCACGAGGCCGAGCCGGACCGGGTGATCGGCGTCTTCCCGCTGCCGCGGGTGGTCCGCCTCGTCCGGTACGTGGTGACCCGCTGGCGGTTCAGCGCCGGCCCGGCCTGGTCCCGGGCCGGGGTGCTGGCGCGCGACCGGCGGAAGTGCGCGTACTGCGACGGCGCGGCGAGCACGATCGACCACGTCCTGCCCCGCTCGCGCGGTGGCCGGAACACCTGGGGGAACACCACCGCCGCCTGCTACGCGTGCAACCAGCGCAAGGGTGACCGGACCCCGGCCGAGGCGGGCATGCCGCTGCGGCGGGAGCCGGTGACGCCGAGCTGGGCCGCGCTGGCGCGGTGACCGACGGCCGGCGGGCACAGGGGGCGGTGTCGGGGGTACGCCCCGGCGCCGCGCCCGCCGGTCCCACCAGGGCGCCTAGCTGTCGAGCCGCCGGGCCAGCCCGTCGAGCAGGAGGTCGAGCCCGCCGCCGAACTCGTCCTCCGGTGCGACCCCGCCGGCCTCGCGCGCGGTCGCGGCGAGCAGGGGGAACTCGTCGCGGGGCAGCGCCGCGATGACAGCAGTTCCGGGGCCTGACAGCGCGCCGAGGTGCTCCATCTGGATCGCCCCGACCACGTAGCCGAGCAGGGCGCGGAACGCGATCACCCGTCCGACGCCGGTGAAGCCGGCCCCTGTCAGCACCGCGAGCACCGCCTCGCCCCAGCGCAGGATCGTCGGCGAGCGGTGCCGGTACGCGGGGAGCAGCGGCACCACTGCCGGGTGGACACCGACTGCGCGGCGTACCCGCTCGGCCAGGTCGCGGATGCCGTCCGCCCACGGGACTTCGCCCGGCGGACGGGTGTCCACCCGTTCGAGGACCCGCTCGACGACGAGCGCCTCCAGTTCGTCCCGGTCCGCGACGTAGCGGTAGAGGCCCATCGTGCTGGTGCCGAGCTGCGCGCCGACCGCGCGCATGGTGAGGCCGGCGAGGCCGTCCCGGTCGAGCACCGCGAGCGCCGCGTCGGCGAGCTGGGCCGGGGTCAGAGTACGGGGACGGGGCATGGCCTTGACAGCGTACAAGATACGCCTACGGTTGTAGGAGTACGTCGTACGCCTACAACGGGAGCGCGCATGGACGTCGTCACCCCTCGCCACCTGACCAGCGTGACCGGCGCCGGAATCGACCTGCCGGATCCGGACCGCCTGATCCACCTCCAGTTCCGGCGCTTCGCCGGCTGCCCGGTCTGCAACCTCCACCTCCGCTCGATCGTCCGTCGGCACGCCGAGATCGAGGCGGCAGGCGTACGCGAGGTGGTGCTCTTCCACTCCCCCGCCGACGAACTGCGCGAGCACGTCGCGGACCTGCCGTTCGCCGTGGTGGCCGATCCGGACCGGCGCCTCTACCGGGAGTTCGGCGTGGAGTCGGCGCGACGGTCGCTGCTCGACCCGCGCGCCTGGCTGCCGATCCTGCGTGCCGTCGTGACCGGCACCTGGCATGTGCTGCGCGGCCGGGAGAAGCTGCCGTCCACCTCCCCGCACGGCGGGCGGCTCGGGCTGCCGGCCGACTTCCTGATCGCGCCCGACGGTCGGGTCCTCGCCGAGAAGCACGGCGAACACGCCTCCGACCAGTGGTCGGTGGAGGAACTGCTGGCCCAGGTCAGGGAGAGCCGGTGACCACCGGATCGCCGGGGTGTTCCCGCAGGAACGCCTCGGCCCGGGGCGCGTCCCGGAGGATCTGCCAGCAGGCGAACGCGAACATCGCCCCGGTGACGCCGAACAGGACGAACCACATCGGGGTGAGGCTGAGCAGTATCTGGCCGAGGTTCATCGTCACCAGGCCCCCGATCATCGGGACGAATCTCCGTTGCCGGATCATCTGCGCAGCGGTCGTCCGCAGCCAGGGCAGGTCGCTCGGGGAGTCCACCACCCCGCGCCGGACCGCCCGGGCCAGCTCCCGGCGACGACTGATGCTCACCGCCCACAGCCGGGACTCCCGGTCGGCCCGGTAGGTGCCGCTGCGGATCATGCGGACCAACGCGACGATCTCGAGCACGAGGCCCAGCACCGTGAGGACCCCGCCGGTCACCGTCATCCAGGTGGGCGGGTCACCGCGTTCCAGCCAGCTGCTCGGGAAGACGCCGCCCGCCATCAGCCCCACCAGCAGCGACACCAGCGCGAACACCAGCGCCACGCCGACCAGCAGCAGCCGGAACCGACGGCGCCCCCGCCGGATCTCGTGACGTTCCCGCCCACCGTCCACGATGGTCTCCCCCGTTCGACGGCCTGAACGTACCCGCCGGGGGGGGCGCCGTTCAAACGGCGGTCAGCGCGTGGCGGGCGGGGTCCAGCCGAAGCGCGGCGGGCGGCGCTCGTTGATCGCCGCCACCCCCTCGCGGGCCTCGCCGCTGTCCCGCACCTGGGCGTGCCACCAGGCGAGCCGGTCGGCGTCGGCGCGCCCGTCGACGATCTCCTTGGCGGCGGTCACGGTGAGCCGGGACCGCTCGGCGATGGTGGCGGTCAGCGCCGCCACCCGCCCGGCCAGCTCACCGGCCGGCAGCACCTCGTCCACCAGACCGATCCGCAGCGCCCGCTCGGCGTCGACCAGCTCGCTGGTGAACAACAGGTGCTTGGCCGCCGACGGACCGACCAGCGCGGCCAGCCGCCGCGTGGTCGGCGCCGGGTAGACCAGGCCGAGCCGGGCCGGGGGTACGCCGAACCGCGCGTCCGCCGCGGCCAGGCGCAGGTCGCAGGCGACGGCGAGCTGGCAGCCGCCGCCCACGCAGGCGCCCTCGATCGCGGCGACCGTGGGGCGGCCGAACGCGGCGAGCCGTTCCTCGGCGGCCACCGCGATGCTGCCGTCACCGGCGGCCAGCAGCTCGTCCAGGTCGCCCAGGTCGGCGCCGGCGCAGAACGTGCCGCCCGCGCCGGTGAGCACCAGCACCCGTACCGCCGGGTCCGCCTCCAAACCGTCGAGCAGTACCGGGAGCTGCCGCCACATGGCCGGGGTCATGGCGTTGCGCCGGGCCGGGTTGTGGATGACCACAGTCGCCACCGGCCCGTCCAGGGTGACTGTCAGTTCCGCGTCGGACATGGTGCGACCGTAACGGCCGGGGCCCGGCGACCACCCGCGTGGGGTGGCCGCCGGGCCCCGGAGTCGGCGGTCAGGTCAGGAGACGTTGATCGCGGTGTCGTCGAGCACGAACGAGGTCTGCAGCGAGACGTCCTCGGTGCCGGTGAACTTCAGCGTGACGGTCTGCCCGGCGTACGCCGCCAGGTTGAACGACTTCTGGCTGTAGCCGCTGGCCTTGTTCAGGTTCGAGTAGGTCGCCAGCGTGGCCAGCACCGAGCCGGACGAGTTGAGCACCTGCACGTTCAGCTTGTCGTACTGAACGCTGCTGGTGGTCTCGGCCGAGTCGATGTGCAGCCAGAACGACAGGGTGTACGCGGAGCAGCCGCTCGGCAGGCTCACCGACTGCGACAGCGTCTCGGTACGGGTGCTGCCGTAGCCGTTCATCCACGCGTTCCAGGATCCGGTGCGGGTCGGCTGGCTGCTGCCGTGCTGCCCGATCACGCCGGAGCTGGCGGACCAGACCGTGTTGCCGGACTCGAAGCCGGGGTTGCCGAGCTTCTGGCCGGCGCCGGTGCAACCGCCGCCGACGCTGCTCACGGTCAGCGAGTACGTGGCGGTCTTCGTGCCCGACGCCGCGCTGCCGGTGACGGTCACCGAGTAGGTGCCGGCCGGGGTGCTGGAGCTGGTGGCGATGGTGAGCGTGGACGAGCCGCCCGAGGTCACCGAGGTGGGGCTGAACGACGCGGTGGCGCCGGTCGGCAGGCCCGACGCGGAGAACGTCACGGTCTGCGCGGTGCCGCTGGTGGTGGACGTGCCGACGGTGGCCGAGGCCGATCCGCCAGCGGTCACCGACCCGGAGGTCGGCGAGAGCGAGACGGAGAAGTCGTTGCCGGTCGAGCTGCACGGCGCGTCGTTGCCGGCCACGTTCACCGCGGTCCACGCGGCCTGGACGGTCTTGTACTCGGTGGAGCAGTTGCCGTACAGGTCGGTCGCGGCCCGCAGGGTGTACGCGCGGGCGGTGTTGGCCGGGTTGCTGGTGTTGACGTACGAGGTGTTCGAGGTGAAGTACACGTCGAGCGCCCGGTACCAGATCTTCTCCGCCTTGGCACGGCCGATGCCGGTCACCGCCGGGGCCGAGCCGCAGACCGGCGAGGTGCCGTACGCGGTGGCGCCGGTGCCCTCGGCGAGGTTGAAGAAGAAGTGGTTGCCGACGCCGGAGGAGTAGTGCACGTCCTTGTTCTTCGTGCTGGTGGACCAGCAGGAGTCGGACGAGCCGTCCAGCGACGGGTTGTACATGTAGCGCAGCGGCGTACCGTTGCCGTTGATGTTGATCTTCTCGCCGACCTGGTAGTCGCCCGGGTCGCTCGGCGCGGCGGCGTAGAACTCCACCATGTTGCCGAAGATGTCGCTGGTGGACTCGTTGAGGCCACCGGACTCACCGGAGTAGACCAGCCCGGCCAGCGCCTCGGTGACGCCGTGGCTCATCTCGTGCCCGGCCACGTCCAGCGAGACCAGCGGGCGGGAGTTGCCAGAGCCGTCGCCGTAGGTCATCTGGGCGCCGTCCCAGAACGCGTTGACGTAGTTGTTGCCGTAGTGCACCCGGCTCGGCACGCCCTGGCCGTTGCCGAAGATGCCGTTGCGGCCGTGCGTGTTCTTGAAGTAGTCGAACGTCTTGGCGGCGCCGAAGTGCGCGTCCACGGCGGCCGACTGCCGGTTCGAGGTGGCGCCGTTGCCCCACGCGTTGTCCGCGTCGGTGAACGTGGTGCAGGTGGAGGTCCCGTTGTTCATGTCGCAGGTACGGCCGTTGCCGCGTACCGGGTCGATCATCTGGTACGTGCTGCCGGAGAGCGTGGTGTCGATGGTGACCGAGCCGGTGTAGATGCCCTGGCCGGTGCCGGCCACCGTCTCGATCTCGTCGTACGAGCCGATCACCTTGCCGGTGGTGGCGTCGGTGATGACGTGCAGCTTCGACGGCGTCTGCTTGTCCGCCTTCCAGCCGGTCGCAACGGTCTCCCAGGCGAGGCGGCCCTTGCCGCTGCTGGCGTCGACGAACAGTTCCGGCGCGCCGACCGAGGTGAGCGAACCGGAGAACGTCTTGCGGGCGCTGGCCTTGGCCGCGTCCGCGCCGACCTTCGCGGTGGTGCTCAGGGTCAGCGGGGCGGACAGGCTGACCGACGCGCTGGTCAGGGTGCCGTTCGGGGCGGTGTGGATGACGAAGTCACCGCCGTACACCCGCAGGCCCTGGTAGGTCCGGCTGTACCGGGTGTGCGCGGCCCCGGAGGGGTCGACCTTGGTGCGGACGGCCTGATAGGCCTCACCGCCGGCGCCCTGGACGACGCCGGGGTTGGCGCGCAGCAGGCTCGCGGCCTTGGCTGCGGCAGAGGTCTCGGGGCTGGGGGCGGTTGGCGCTGCCGCTTGCGCCGAGGTGGTGACGCAGGCCAGCACGCTGCTGGTGAGCAGCGCTGCGCTGACGGCGGCGACGGATCTTTTCACGGGCCCTCCTGGAAGGCGAAGTTGTGACGGGGGTAGTCACTGATGTAGATATAGCGATACATCGAAGAACGTGAAAGAGGCTGGCGGGATCCCGCCGGAGACACTGACCGAACGGATGAGGAGGAGCGGTGACCCGGAACCGGGTGGTCCCGTCGCGCGTCCGAACCGGTATGAGAGCTGCCCCCGCCATGGCGGCCGTCGCCGCCCTTCTCGTCCCGCTCGCCGGCTGCGCCCGCACCGACGCGCCACCCGTCGTCACGGACGGGCCCCCGCCGCTCGTCTCCGAGGTCGTGCTCGAGAAGTCGGGAGGCATCGCCGGGCTGTCCGACACCGTCCGGGTCGGGCCGGACGGCCACTGGACGAGGACCGACCGCGCCGGCGCCTCCCGCGAGGGACAACTCGGCGCGGAGAAGCTCACCCGGCTGCGGCAACTCGCGGCCGACCCCCGGCTGGCCACCGAGGCCGCCGCCACCGTCCCGCCGACCATGTGCGCCGACGCGTTCACCTACCGGCTCACCATCGGGCCCCGGCAGGTCGGCTACGTCGACTGCCCGCCGGAGACCACGCCGCCGGCCGTCACCGCGCAGGTGGTGGACCTGCTCAACGGCGCCACCGGCTGACCCGGCCCGATTTCAAACCCGTTCCGGCTGTGACATCGGCCTATGGCCGGCCGGGCCAGCATGGAAGGCATGACTCGCGCACTCATCGCCCTGACCAGTCATTCCGAGCTGGGCCGCACCGGCCGCTCGACCGGCTACTACGTCGGCGAGGCCGCCGAGCCGTGGGAGGTGTTCCGGTCCGCCGGGTACGACGTCGACCTCGTCTCCGTGGCCGGCGGGGAGCCGCCCGTCGACGGGCGGGACGAGAACGACAGCACCCAGAACGACTTCCTCGCCACCGCCGGCGTCACGGACACCCCGAAGGCCGCCGACGTCGACCCGGCCGGGTACGACGTGATCCTCTTCGCCGGCGGCCACGGCACCATGTGGGACTTCCCCGACGACCCCGACCTGGCCCGGATCGCCCGCTCGGTGTACGAGCGCGGCGGCGTGGTGGCCGCCGTCTGCCACGGCCCGTCGGCGCTGGTGAACCTCACCCTCACCGACGGCTCCCGGCTCGTCGCCGGCAAGCGGGTGGCCGGGTTCACGAACAGCGAGGAGGCGGCCGTCGGTCTCACCGACGAGGTGCCGTTCCTGCTCGCCGACAAGCTCGGCGAGGCGGGCGCGCAGCACGTACCGGCGCCGGACTTCACCGAGCACGTGGTGGTCGACGGGCGGCTGGTGACCGGCCAGAACCCGCAGTCCGCCCGCGCCGTGGCCGACGCCGTGGTGAAGCTGATCGCCTGAGTCAGATCCGGTAGTCGCCGGGCAGGCCGGTGGCACGCAGCTCGGGCGGCAGGTGGGCGACGTCGTTGAACGCGATGAGCGCCGGCGGGCCGCCCGAGCTGTAGCGGATCACCGTCAACCCGCAGTTCTGCTGGTTCAGCCCGATCCACCGGCGCGCCGGCGCGTCCACCGCGTGCAGCACCAGCCACGCGACCAGGAAGTTGTGGGTGACGACCAGCTCGCGTACGTCACCCTCCGCGGGAGCGGCGGCGAACCGCGCCACCGCCTCCGCGGTCACGCGCGGTCCGTCGCGCCGCTCCCGCTCGGAGAAGCCGGCCAGGAACGCCGCGTACGACTCCGGCAGGCCGGCCGGGTCGGTGTCGTGCGGCATGTGGTCGCCGGCGCGGTCGTCCTCGCGTACCGGAACATCTGGCAGCGACGCCGCGACCAGCGCGGCGGTCTCCGCGGCCCGGCGGGCCGGCCCATGATGTACGGCGGCGAAGCGCGTGCCGCGCAGCCGCGCGCCCAGTAGCGTCGCCTGCCGCCGCCCTCGCTCCGACAACCCGGTGTCCGCCTCCTCCTCCGGCCGGTCCTGCTCACCGTGACGGACCAGGTAGAGCAGGCGGCTGGGCATCGGCACCTCCACGGTCGGGGACCGCGAGACTAGCCCGCCACCGCGCCGTTCACTGCCCCTGGCGCATCTGCCCGATCCGGATGCGGTTGCCGAACGGGTCGCGGATGCCGAAGTCGATGCCGTACGGCTGGTCGGTCGGCTCGTCGGTCACCTCGACGCCCTTCGCGACCAGGTCCGCGTACGTCTTGTGCGCGTCGTCGGTGGTGAAGAACAGGAACCCGCCCGCGGCGCCCTTGGTGAGCAGTTCCCGGACCTGCTCGGCGGTCTTCGGGTCCAGCGCCGGCGGGCCCGGCTTCTCCAGCAGGATCTCCCGGCCCGGGTCGCCCGGCACGTGCACGGTGAGCCAGCGCATGAAACCGAGATCCTGGTCGAGGCTGACCTCCAGGCCGAGCTTGCCGACGTAGAAGTCGAGCGCCTCGTCCTGGTCGAGCACGTAGATCTGGGAGCGGGAAGTCGAAAGCATCGTCATGCCGACGACGCTAGAGCAGCGCCCCGGCCTGCTGCTTATCCAAAACCGCGCAGTCCTGCCGCCCGGCACCCTGGTCCGGCTTGCGTCGTTTGCCCACACGGGGACACCATTTCGTCACCCGCTGTTGACGTCTTCGCGACGAAATCGGGGGAAGTCGATGCAGCTGATGTTGGCCTGGGCCGCCACGAGCGCCCTCCCGCCCTCCCGTGGTGACGCCGCCGTCGCCCGATTCCACAGCGCCGCCGCCGAGCTGGTGCCGGAGAGCTGGCACCGCCGGCACCTCGGCGGCACCGACTGGGGTGTGCTGGTGCTGCACCCGGCCGACCCGGGCGGCTACCGGTGGCCGCCCGTCGCCGGCGACGGCGACGTCACCGCCGTCTCGGTGGGCATCCCGGTCGGCGTCGACGGCGACGACCCGGTGACGCTCGCCCGCCACCTGCTCACCGGCGCGGACGTGCACCGCGACGTCGTACCGCCGTTCGCGCTGCTCGCCCTCGGCCACGACCGCCTCGCCCTGCAACAGGACTGGTTCGGCATGGCCCGCGTGTTCACCGGCACCTCCGACGGCGTCACCGCCTGGTGCACCCGGCCCGGCCTGCTCGCCGCCTTCCTGCACGGGCAGGCCCGCCCCGACCCGGCCGGCTGGTCGTCGTACCTGCTCACCGGCCACTTCGGCGGCGACCTCTCCCCGCTCGCCGACATCCGGCTGCTGCGGCCGGGCGAGCGGATCACCGGCCGCCGCCGCGCCGACGGCGGCTGGCAGCTCACCAGCGAGATCCGGTACGCCACCGACGACGTGGTCCGCAGCGGCCTCGCCGACCGGGACCGGCCGCTCGGCGAGCGGCTGGACCGGGCCGCTGACGCGCTGACCCGGGCCGTCGCCGGCCTGCACCGGCTGCACGACGGTGAGGTCACGCTCGGCCTCTCCGGTGGGAAGGACTCCCGGCTCATCGCCGCGACGCTCGTCGCCGCCGGCCGTACGTCGAACCTGGCCACGAACGACGACACCGCCGCCGAGGGCGACGTGGCCCGCGAGCTGGTCCGGCTCGTGCGGGACCGGCGCGGCCTGGAGCTGCCGCACCGCCTCGTGCCGGCCGCGCCCCCGGCCACCGTCCTCGGCGTCGGCCTCCAGGACCGGGCGCGACGGCTCGCCGCGCTGCACGACCACCAGTTCCCGTCGAACTACCTGGCCCGGCCGGCCGTGCGCACCCGGCTGCCCGAGGTGGTACGCGCGCCGAGCCTCACCGGCGCGGCAGGCGAACTGGTGGTCGGCTACTGGTATCCCCGGGCCGACGCCGACCCGGCGCCCACCCCGGAGCAGGCGGGCCTGACCAAGCTGCTGGCGGGCGTGCCGAACGCCGCGGTGTCACCGGAGGCACTGGCCACCGAACGGGACCGGGTCACCGCACTGCTGGCCCACGCCCGCGACATCGGCCTCCGCGACGAGCACCTGATCGACTACCTCTACCTGGTCGAGCGGATGCGCCGATGGTGCACCTCCGCGTACACCACCGGGATGGTCACCCCGTTCCTGGCGCCCGGCTTCGTCGCGGCCAGCTTCGCGTTCACCGTGGCGGAGAAGCGGGCACGACTGCCGCACACCGCGCTGATCGCCCGGCTCGTACCGGAGTGGGCGGACGTGCCGTTCGTCAGCGCCGCCACCGGGCCGTCCCGGGCCACCCGGATCTGGGAGGGCGACGGCGTCGCCGCCGTGGCCGACCTGCTGGACACCGTGCACGGGCCGCTCACCGAGCTGATCCGGCGGCCGGTCGTCGAGCGGGACCTGCGTACCGCCGCCCGGGGCGGCCGGCCCGATCCCCGGGTGCTCGCCCAGTTCACCGCGCTGGCGGTCGCCTCCGAACGGCTGGAACCCGCCTTCACCAGGCCGTCGACAGGTGCCACCTACGCCCGGGTCACCGCGCCGCCGCGCCCGCGTACGCCGGCGAAGAGCCGGCTGGCCGGATTGCGCTGGGTACGGCGCAGCCGGCTCGGCGACCGGCTCTGGGTCATCGTGCGGCGGCAGGTGCGGGGGCGCTGACCGCGGCGGCGAGCCTCTTGCCCTCCGTGGCCGGCTCGCCCGCGGTGGCCGGCTCGCCCGCGGTGGCCGGCTCGCCCGCGGTGGCCGGCTCGCCCGCCGTGCTGCTCGGGCGCATCCAGGCCTTGGTGAAGCAGCCCGGGACGCCGGCCGGCACGGTCTTGCGGCGCCGGTAGGCCGACGGCGACTCACCGACGATGCCGTGGAACGTCCGGCTGAACGTGCCCAGACTGCCGAAGCCGACCAGGTGGCAGATCTCCGTGACCGGCTCGTCGGTGCGTACCAGCAGGTACATGGCCCGTTCCACCCGGCGGCGTTGCAGGTAGCGGTGCGGCGTCTCGCCGAACGTGGCCCGGAAGGTACGGATGAAGTGCGCCTCCGAGACGTACGCGATCCGGGCCAGCGCGGGGATGTCCAGCGGCTGCGCGTACGCCCGGTCCATCGCGTCCCGGGCGCGCAGCATCGCCCGGTTGGACTCCTCGACGGCGCGGCTCATCGCTGGTCAGCCTACTGCGCGGCCCGCGCCTCGCGTCCCTACGGCTCGTGCGCGAGGCTCTTGGCCATGATGTGCTCGCGGCGTACGCCGTCGGGCATCAGGCCGCCGACGTCGCCCGTGTCCCGGAAGCCGTTGCGCAGGTACAGGCCCCACGCGTTCGGGTTGCCCTCCGCCACGGCGAGCCGCAGCGTCCGCGCGCCTGCCAGCCGGGCCCACTGCTCGACCGCCCGGACGAGGTGGTCTCCCACGCCCCGGCCGCGCCCCGCCGGTGCCACGTACATCGAGATCAGCTCGACGACCCCGTCGTGCTCGGTCGGCATCCCGCTGGCCATCCCGACCGGTTGCCCGTCGAGCAGCACCACGATGTTGTACGAGCCGGGGACTGCGAGCCGCCCGCGCCAGCGTTCCTCGCGGTCACCGTCGCCCTGCCAGTCCGCCAGCTGGGCACCGAAGGCGTACCCGGCCTCGGTGAGCGCGGCGAGCCGCAGCTCCCGCCACACCTTCCAGTCGTCCTCGCCGAGGACGCGCGTCTCAAGCATGCGGAGAGGGTGACGCAGGCGTCCCGGGCGGACAATCGATATCCGCCGACTGCGACGACCAGGGAGCCCGACCATGAGACTGCCGCCCGGGGCCACCGGCTTCCACGCACCCGGCGCACGAGCGGACGTCAGGGCCTTCACCGCCGTCTGTCACCACGCCGCCCGCGCCATCGGTGGGACCGTCACCGGCGTCACCCCCGCCGGCGTCACGCCCAGCTTCCACACCGTCGACATCGCCGCTGCCCGGCACCACGTCGCGGTGCTGCGGCACGTCACCGTGCCGTTCATCGCCTTCGCCCGCCCGCGAGGCGGCGACGACGCCACCGTCACGTTCGTCGACCACCCCGGCCTCGCCGCTGTCCTCGACACCCTGACCGACGCCCAGGTCCTCCCCGCCGATGAGCTCCAGACCCCGCTGTCACAGGCCGACCTGACCGCTCTCGACCGCGTCGAACTCGACCAGATCCGCTACTGGACACCGGCCACCGTCGGCGAGCTGATGTTCAACTTCTGGGACTGACCATTCGTGGCCCGACCCGCCCGCCGGAGAGAGCCTCCGCAAGGGCAGCACGTCGCGCTGGTCCTCGTCCGGGTCGCCGGAATGGCTGCTCGTCAGACGCCAGGGGCCTCTCTAGCCTGAACCCGGCAGGCTCGGCCTGACAGCACCCAGCGGGGGAGAAGATCATGGAACGCGTGACGGGCATCGGCGGCGTCTTCTTCCGCGCCCACAACCCGGACCGGATCAACCGCTGGTACGCCACCCATCTCGGGGTCGACCTGGCACCGGAGTCCTACGACGTGTCTTCCTGGTGGCAGAAGCCTGGCCCGACCGTCCTGGCGGCCATGCCGGCGTCGGCGACCGCCCCGTCAGTACGGCCGCCGGATGCCTCGCTTCGCGAGCGCCGCCTCGTAGAAACGAAGTAACTCCCCCGCCCCTCGGACCGCATCGTCCAGGTCGTCGAGAGCCTCGCCGTTCCCGGGATCCTCGCGGAGCATGCGAGCCGCTCCGGCGAGCTGCGTCCAGAGGGCGGCAAACGTATCGCCCTGCACGTGAAGGCCGGGAAAGGCCCGACCTGGCACCTGCACGACTGCCCAGTTGGCACCACGGGACAGGACCTGCGCTTGCTCCTGGCTCATCCGAGCAGATTCCCACTACCGCTCGACGAGCGTCCAGCCCGAACTGTCACCCACGGCGCCGGCTCAGGCGACGAACCAACCCGACGGCTCCCAGGCGTCGCCATCAGCGGGAACCGCGGCTGCGAACGCCTCGGACCGCTGGGCCTCTGCACGCAACCGAGCTGCCTGCTCTGCGGTGACCGCATACAGGACGAGCCGTCGAGGCTGGCCCGGAACCCAGTCCGGCCCGGCCGAGAACCAGAACAACCGACCCCCGTGACGGGCCAGGCCGTCCAGCGGTCCGTCGTACCAGTCCAGCACCTCGACGATCTCGACTCCGACGACCTCGGGCAGAGCATGCGAGCCGCCATCCTCGTGACCCATCCCCGCACGTTAGCCGCTTCATCGAGCCACTGCGATCCCGCTGTCAGGCGGCCACGAACGTCCGATCGTGACGGCGGCGTACATCCGGCGACGGGCGACTGGGCGGCCGTGCGTCTCGTGGCGACGGCGGCCCCCGGAACACCTTGTGAAAATGGAGCCCCCGGCCGGGATCGAACCGGCGACATCTCGCTTACAAGGCGAGTGCTCTGGCCAGCTGAGCTACAGGGGCGCGTGCGTCGCGCTCAGCATAGCGACTTGCCCCCGGAAATCCCGCCTCGCAGGGCTCCCGAGCACGGAAAACGTCGGTATCCCGACCGGTGCGGCCGATGGATCATCGCTCGGTCGCGCTCCCAGGCGGGAGATTGATGCCTCGCCGTGCCTGACTGACCGTTATGCGTATGCCGTCCATCCCACCCGGAGCGCTACGTCTTGGCACGATCGCGAAAGCCGTTTACGGTGCAGTGACACGGACGACACTCCGGTCGGCCTCGGCTGCCCTGAGCGACGACCCCGTTGGCCGGTGCCTTGGGCGCCGGTCGCTCCTTCACTCGGATCGTCCGGCACGTTCCTGCCGGTGAAAGGAAGCGCTCCATCATGGCTACGGTCACCTACTCGAAGGCGTCCCGGATCTATCCGGGCACCGAGCGCCCCGCCGTCAACCAGCTCGACCTCCAGATCGGTGACGGGGAGTTCCTCGTCCTGGTCGGCCCGTCCGGCTGCGGCAAGTCCACCAGCCTCCGGATGCTCGCCGGCCTGGAGGACGTCGACGACGGCGCGATCTACATCGACGACCGGGACGTCACCCACCTCCCGCCGAAGGCCCGCGACATCGCGATGGTCTTCCAGAACTACGCCCTCTACCCGCACATGACCGTGTACGAGAACATGGCGTTCGCGCTCAAGCTGCGCAAGACCTCGAAGTCGGAGATCGACCGGCGGGTCAAGGAGGCGGCCGGGCTGCTCCAGCTGGAGGAGTTCCTCAGCCGCAAGCCGAAGGCGCTCTCCGGTGGTCAGCGCCAGCGTGTCGCCATGGGCCGCGCGATCGTCCGCGAGCCGCAGGTCTTCCTCATGGACGAGCCGCTGTCGAACCTCGACGCCAAGCTGCGCGTGCAGACCCGTACCCAGATCGCCTCGCTGCAGGCGAAGCTGGGCGTCACCACGGTCTACGTCACCCACGACCAGGTCGAGGCCATGACCATGGGCCACCGGGTGGCGGTCATGCTCGACGGCGTGCTCCAGCAGGTGGACACCCCGCGGGCGCTCTACGACACCCCGGCCAACGTCTTCGTCGCCGGCTTCATGGGCTCCCCCGCCATGAACATCAAGACGGTGAAGCTGACCGAGCAGGGCGGCGCGTTCGCCGAGATGATCGTGCCGCTGACCCGCGAGCAGGTCCAGGCGGCCAGCGCCGAGGGCGGCGACGGCAAGGTCACCGTCGGCTTCCGGCCGGAGGACTGCGACCTGGTCAGCCCGTCCGAGGGCGGCATGCCGGTCGTGGTCGAGCTGGTCGAGGACCTCGGCTCCGACGCCAACGTCTACGGCCACGCCGCGCTGGAGGGCCACAACGAGCGGTTCGTGGTCCGCACCGACCGGCGCAGCATGCCGAACATGGGCGACACCGTGTTCGTCAAGCCGCGTACCGGCCGCAGCCACGTCTTCCACTCCGCCACCGGCGAGCGGATCTGACGTACGCGAGAAAGGGGCGGCCCGCCACGGCGGACCGCCCCTTCTTCGTACTCTCGATCAGGCCTCGACGGACCGGCGGCGGGCGACCTCGGCGAGCGTGACCGCGGCGGCGACGCTGGCGTTGAGCGACTCCACGTCGGAGACCATCGGGATGCTGACGGTCAGGTCGCAGGTCTCGCCGACCAGGCGGGACAGCCCGCGCCCCTCCGAGCCGACCACCACGACGAGCGGGCCGACGGCGGCCTCCAGGTCGTACAGGTCGGTCTGCCCGTCGGCGTCCAGGCCGGCCACGACGAAGCCGGCCTCCTTGCACGCCTTGAGTGACCGGGTCAGGTTGGTGACCTGGGCGACGGGCACGCGCGCGGCCGCGCCGGCGCTGGTCCGCCAGGCGGTCGCGGTGATCCCGGCGGCACGCCGTTCGGGTACGAAGACACCCTGCGCGCCGAACGCGGCGGCCGACCGGATGACCGCGCCGAGGTTGCGCGGGTCGGTGACGCCGTCGAGCGCGACGAGCAGCGGGGCGGCCTGTTCCAGCGCGGCGGCGACCAGGTCGTCGAAGGGCTCGTAGGCGAACGGCGGCACCTGGAGGCCGACGCCCTGGTGCAGCACGCCGCCGGTCATCCGGTCCAGCTCGGCGCGGCTGACCTCGAGGATCGCGATGCCCCGGTCGGCGGCGGTGCGGACGATCTCCTTGACCCGGTCGTCGATGTCGATGCCCTGCGCGGTGTAGAGCGCGGTCGCGGGCACCTGGGTACGCAGCGACTCCAGCACCGGGTTGCGCCCGACCAGCAGCTCCGGGCTGTCCTTCGCCGGGTTGGCCTTGCGGCCCGGCGCGACCCGGGGACCGCCCCGGCCGCCGGCCGGCTTGCCGCCCCGGCCCTTGGTCGTGGGGGTGCCTCGGCCACCGCCCTTGCCCCAGGTGGTGTCCTTGGTGCCGGGCTGACCGATCTTGGGCGCGCGCCCCTCCTCGGCGGCGGCGCGGCGCTCCTTGTCCTGCTTCCAGGCGGTGCGCTGGGGCAGCTTCTCCGTGCCCGAGTACGCCTTGTGCCAGGGCCGCTCGTCGGCGGGCAGCGTGCGGCCCCGCCCGGCGAGCGAGTCCTTGTTCTTGCCACCGGTGCCCTTGGGGGCACCCGCCTTCGGCGTCAGTCGCCGGCCACGGCGCTGCGAGTTGCCGGCCATCAGTCCTGCTCTCCAATAGTCCAACGCGGGCCCTGGGGGGTGTCCTCGACGACCACGCCGGCCTGCTTGAGCTGGTCGCGTACGGCGTCGGCGGCGGCCCAGTCCTTGCGGCCGCGGGCCTGCGCGCGCTGCTCCAGGGCCAGCGCGATCAGGGAGTCCACCACGCCGCGCAGGTCGTCCGTGCGGCCGCCGCCGGTCCAGGCCGGGTCCAGGGGGTCGACGCCGAGGATATCCAGCATCGCCCGGGTGGCGGCGAGCGTC
This sequence comes from Micromonospora sp. ATLC20, assembly GCF_057196585.1. Taxonomy (NCBI): domain Bacteria; kingdom Bacillati; phylum Actinomycetota; class Actinomycetes; order Micromonosporales; family Micromonosporaceae; genus Micromonospora; species Micromonospora sp. ATLC20. Next base: position 18,605 of record NZ_JBXUOV010000042.1, on the reverse strand, counting down.
GTGCGGACGGTCACATCGTCACCGGCGGTGAGCGCGGTGTTGCCGTCGCGGACCACCTCGTGCAGCGCCGCGAGCGCCGCCGAGGTGTTGAGGTCGTCGTCCATCGCGGCGGTGAAACCGGCCGGCAGGTCGCCGGGGCGGCCGCCGCCGACCCGCTCGGCCGCCCGCTGCACGAAGCCCTCGATCCGCCGGTACGCCACGGCGGCCTCGCGGAGCGCGTCCTCGGAGTAGTCGATGCGGGACCGGTAGTGCGCGGCGACGTAGTAGTAGCGCAGCTCCACCGGGCGCACCCCGAGCGAGGCCACGTAGTCAAGGTCGAGCGTGTTGCCGAGCGACTTGCCCATCTTCGTGCCGCCGATGCCGAGCAGGCCGTGGTGCACCCAGTAGCGGGCGAACGGCAGGTCGGCGGCCTGCGACTGGGCGATCTCGTTCTCGTGGTGCGGGAACGTCAGGTCGAGCCCGCCGCCGTGGATGTCGAACTCAGGGCCCAGGTAGCGCCAGCACATGGCCGAGCACTCGATGTGCCAGCCGGGGCGTCCGCGGCCCCACGGCGACGGCCAGTAGGCGTCGGCCGGTTCGCCCGGCTTGGCGCCCTTCCAGAGCGCGAAGTCACGCGGGTCCCGCTTGCCCCGGTCGGGGGCGTCGCCGGCGGGCTGCATGTCCGCCGGGGACTGGCCGGACAGCGAGCCGTACGCGGGCCAGGAGGCCACGTCGAAGTAGACGTCGCCGGAGCCGTCGGTGGCCGGGTAGGCGTGGCCGGTCTCGATCAGCCGGGCGATCAGCTCGTGCATCTCCGGGATGTGCCCGGTGGCCCGCGGCTCGTACGTCGGCGGGAGCACGTTCAGCGCCCGGTAGGAGGTGGTGAGGATCTGCTCGTTCGCGTACGCGATCGACCAGAACGGCCGATCCTGCTCCATCGCCTTGGCCAGGACCTTGTCGTCGATGTCGGTCAGGTTGCGGATGAACGTGACCTCGAAGCCCTTGCTGAGCAGCCAGCGGCGCAGCACGTCATAGTTGACGCCGGAGCGAAGGTGACCGATGTGCGGCGGGGCCTGGAGCGTGAGACCACACAGGTAGACCCCCACCTTGCCGGCTTCCCGCGGGACGAAGTCCCGCACCGATCGGGTGGCGGTGTCATACAGGCGTAGCGTCACCTCACAAGGGTAGCCGTCCGCACATTTCCGGGTTGGCCGGAGCCGGGTCGTACGCTGCGTGCTGTGGACACGGCGGCGCGCACGGGAGAGACGGCACAGACCCTGGACCGGGGCCTGCGGCTGCTGCACCTGGTCGCGGACGCGCCGGGCGGGCTCACCGTCACCGAGGCGGCGCACCGGCTGGGCATCGGCCGGGCGGCCGTCTACCGGCTGGTCGGCGCGCTGACCGGCCACGGGATGCTGCGGCGCGACGGCGAGGGCCGCCTGCGCATCGGCGTGGGTGTGCTGCACCTGGCCCGCCGCGCCCAGCCGCTGCTGGCCGAGGGCGCCCTGCCGGCGCTGCGCCGGCTCGCCGAGGGCACCGGGGCGACCGCGCACCTGACCGTGGTCGAGGGCGGCGAGGGGGTGGCGCTCGCGGTGGTCGAGCCGAGCTGGACGTCCTTCCACGTGGCGTACCGGACCGGCACCCGGCACCCGCTGGAGCGGGGGGCCGCCGGCCGGGCGGTGCTGGCCGGGCGGGCCGGTGATCCGGGGCCGGTGAGCACCAGCGGCGAGCTCCAGTCGGGCGCGTACGGGGTGGCCGCGCCGGTGCTCGGTGTGCCGGGCCTGGAGGGCAGCGTCGGGGTGGTGTCACTGACCCCGCTCGACGTGGCGGACGTCGGCGACCAGGTCACCGCCGCCGCCGAGGCGGTGGCCGCCGCGCTCTCCTGACCCGCGTGCCCTCGCCGGTCCTCGCGGGTCCTCACGCCGCGGGTCCTCACGCCAGATCGGCGAAGTGGCTGCATCAAACGGCCCGGATACCGCCACCTCCCCGAGATGGAGTGGATCATGCGCGGGCCGAAGGGCTATAGCACGCGGACAAGGTGGTGCGGGGGTTGTCCACAGGGCGCGTAGGGTGGCCCGGCTGCGACTGTCCACAGGGGTTCCGATCTCGACCCGTGCGCCGCCACGCTCGTCACATGCCACCTCATCCTCATCGACCACCGGAGTTGGCCTGGCAGGTCTTCCGGGGCTCGGAAGCGATCCGGCGCGGGCTGCTGTCCCGGCATCATCTACGCGGCGCGTCCTGGATCCGGCTCCGGCAGGACGTCTACGCCGACGCGCGACTCGACCGCGACCACGCGCTGGCCTGCCGCGCGGCGCTGCTGCGCCTGCCACCCGGCGCGGCGATCGCCGGTCCGTCGGCTGCCTACCTGCACGGGGTCGAGCACGCCGCGGGCTTCACCGACGACGTGCACGTCCTGCTGCCGGCCACGGTCCGGGCCGACTCCCAGCCGGGTGTCCGGGTGCACCACGCCCCTATGTCGAGCACACGCAGTGGTCTCCTGGTCCCCGTCGGCGCCGCCGCACCCGCCGGCACGAGCCCACCCGCCGGCACGAGGTCACCCGCCGGCACGAGGTCACCCGCCGCGGCACACCTGGCGGCGGACCGCTCGTCTCCCGGCGCGGTGATGATCCTGGCCGGGCCTCCGCCTCGCACCGAGCCGGCCGCCTGCGCTTGGGAGACTGCGGTCTGGGCCGATCCGGTGGAGGCGGTCGGCATCATCGACGGGCTGCTGCGTACCGGTTCGGTGAACCGGTCGGCGCTGGCGAGCGAGGCGGCCCGGAACGCCTGTCGCCCCGGTGGGCGGCGGGCGGTCTGGGTGTTCGGCCTGACCGACGGGCTGGCCCAGTCCCCGCCCGAGTCCCACCTGCGGGTCCGTCTCGTCCTCGCCGGCCTGCCTCGCGCGGTGGCCCAGTATCCGGTGCGGGTGCCGACCGGGCTGATCCTGCACCCCGACCTGGCCTGGCCGGAGTTCCGGGTCGCTGTCGAGTACGACGGTCAGTGGCACTCCGACGCGGACCGGATGCACCTCGACCGGCGGCGGCTCAACCAGCTCGTCGCGGCCGGCTGGCTGGTGCTGCACGTGACCGGCCGCCGTCTGCGCAAGGAGTTCCCCGCACTGGTGCGGGAGATCCGCGCCGCACTGGTGGCCCGGGGGTGGCGGCCGTGACACCCGCCGGAACGCCGAGGTGGCGGCGTCCGGGACCACCGGACACCGCCACCTCGGGGAAACGGTCGTTACGGTCGAACGTTGGGCTTGACCGGGGTCTTCACCGCGGCGTAGGCGTCGACGATGCCGTAGCCGTAGAAGCCGTTGAAGTTCAGCGAGCCCGCGCAGTACGCGTCGAACTCGGCGTCCCGGCCCTCGTTGGTGTAGCTCTGCAGCCGCGGCTCCGGGCAGGCGTGCTCCGCCGCCGTCCGGTAGAGGTGCTGCTCGACCAGGTTCGGCGCCATGCCGTAGCCGTTGCGGCCCTCCTTCTTGCCGTGCTTGCTGACGATCAGCGCCGCCACGCCCGAGACGTGCGGGGACGCCATCGAGGTGCCCTGCAGGTAGGTGTAGTAGCCACACTCACCCTTGGCGGTGCACTGCTTGAACACCGAGTTCTCGAAGCCGGCGACGATGTCGCCGTTCTCGTCGACCGACCCCTCCTCCTGGAGCACCTTCTTCGGGTACGTGGAGAGGATCATGTTGGCGTCGGTGCGGTACGTGTCGGTGCCGAAGCCGTCGCGGAACCAGCCGCCCGGCGCCGCCACCGAGATCTGCTCGGTGCCGTAGTTCGAGTAGTCGGACTTCTTGCCGGACGGGCCGACAGCCGACACGCCGATCACGTGCGGGCCCTCGACCGGCAGGTCCCAGCAGGTCGCGTTGTCGATCGGGCGCGGGTACGGGTCCGCGCCGTAGTCCGGGCTGCTCACGTCGGTGCGCGGCGCGCCCAGGTCCTCGTGGTTGTTGCCGAGCGAGCCGACGAGCGTGACGCCCTTGCGGTGCGCGAAGTTCAGCGCCCGCTTCATGGCCTCGATGACGGTGCGCTGCTCGGCCTGCGCCTCCGGCGAGTCGGCCGGGTTGGCGGTGCAGTTGTAGAGCCACGGGTCGACGTAGAAGGACATGTTCACCACGTCCAGCCCGGACCGGCCCGCGTGCACCAGGGCGTTCACCACCGGGTTGAGGAAGAAGTAGCCGCTGTCCTGGCCACCCTTCAGCTCGACCAGGGAGACGTTCGGGGCCACGCCGGACAGGCCGAAGCCGTTCGCGGCGGCGCCGATGGTGCCTGCGACGTGCGTGCCGTGCCCGCCGTCGTCGGTGCCGACCGGGTCGAGGCAGCTCGCCACCTCGCACGGGCCGTCGACCTCGGGGATGTCCGGGGCGAAGTTGCGCGACAGCGCCCAGTTGAAGTTCGGCGCCAGATCGGGCTGGCTGGCGTCGACGCCGGTGTCCAGGATGCCGACGGTGACGCGGCGGTCGCCCGGCTCGATCTTGCGGGCCTTGTCGGCCCGGATCATGTCCAGACCCCAGAGCTTGTCGTCGAGCGGGTCCATCTTCTTGCCGTTGCCCTTGGCGGCCTTGCCCTTGGTCGCCGCGGCGGCCAGCAGGTGCTCCTGCTCGACCCGGTCCAGCTTCGGCTTGCGGCCGATCGCCTTCTCCTCGGCCGCGCCGACCAGCGCGCCGGCCGCGGTGGCCCGGCTGGCGAAGTCCGCCCGGTCGCTTCTGACCTGGAACAGGCCGACGTCGTCGGTGCGGGCGACGACCTTGCCACCGGCGGCGGTGATCGCGGCGACCGCGGCGTCGCTGGAGACGCCGCTCTCGGCCAGCACGGTGAAGGTCCGGAACTCCGACGGCGCGGCGTTCGCCGGGATGCTCAGGCCGGTCACCGTGAGTGCCAGCGAGGCCGCAGCCGCGACCGCGCCGACGGTGAAGCGCTTGCTCACCACATCAGATCCTCTCGTTGAGGGACGTGGTGTCATCCCACATCACGGGAGCGGGTTCCGCCAGATCGACGTCCGTTATCGGCGGCAACTAGGCATTCGCGCTCATCAAGGTGGCAAGCACCGTGGACAGTCCGGCGAGCGTGGCCACCTCGGCGTCCGGTTCGAGGCCGCGCGGGCGGGGCAGCCCGGCCCGGTTGAGCCAGACCGCGCGCAGCCCGGCCCGCTGGGCGGCGGCCACGTCGTGCTCCGGCGAGTCGCCCACGTGGACGATGCGCGCGGCGGGCAGCCCGGACGCGGCCACCACCGCCGCGAAGAACTCCGGCGCCGGTTTCTTGGGCAGGCCACCCTCGTGCGCGTACAGCTCGAAGGCGAACTGCCCGGTGAGGCCGCAGCGTTCGGCGCGGCTGTTGCCGTTCGTGGCGAAGCCCAGCACGTGGTGCGGGCGCAGCGCCGCCAGCGCGGGCAGCACGTCCGGGAAGGGGCGGCTCAGCGCGTACCGGCGGGCGAAGAACAACGCCGCGAACTCGTCCAGGTCCGCCTCCAGCCCCGCTCGGGCCAGCGACCGGGTCAGCGCGGCTCGCCGGATCTCCTGCACCGGGGCGGCGCCGAGCGCGCCGAAGGCCGCACCCCAGTCCCCCTCCAGGTCCGCGAGCACCACTCCGGCCGCCGCCGGGGTCCGCCGCCGCATCTCGTCGAGTACGGCGACGAGCGCGCCGGTGACCGCCGGGCGCAGGTCGACGAGTGTCTCGTCGGCGTCGAAGACGACGGCGCCGCGTGGCCCGCTCATCGGTCGCCGGTCAGCACCGGCTCGGCCGGCGCCGTCGCCGGCGCCGATTGTGTGCCGCGCAGTTCGTCGGCCCGGACCAGGGCGACGCCGCCGAGGATGAGCACGCCGCCGGCCAGCTGGATCAGGCTGGGCAGTTCGTCGAGCACCAGCCAGGCGATCAGCACCGCGAACATCACCTCGGTGAGCCCGACGAAGGAGGACAGCCGCGCACCGAGCAGCCGGGTGCCGGCGACCCCGGCGAGGTACGCGACCACTGCGGCGATGAGCGACAGCCCGGCGATCGGCACCAGCCAGCTCACCTGGTGCCCGCCGAAGGTGACGTCGGAGGTGCCGGCCGCGAGCGGCAGCGCTCCGATGCCACCGAGCAGGAGCAGCGCCAGCGCGCCGACGGCCATGCCGCCGCTGGCCATCACGACCGAGGGCAGGCCCGCGTCGATCCGGCCGGCGATGACGAAGTATCCGGCGAGTCCCACGCCCGCGCCGAGGCCCCAGAGCACGCCCACCGGGTCGAGTCGTCCGGCGCCGGTGAGGTCGAGGACGAGCACCAGCCCGCACAGGGCGATGATCGAACCGGCCACAGTGAGCAGCCGGGGGCGCTGCCCGTGGACCAGCCACATCCATCCGACCACGAGCACGATGCCGAGGTATTCCAGCAGCAGCGCCACGCCGACCGGGAGGTAGCGGACCGCGTTGAAGAAGCACGCCTGCGCCGTGGCCACGCCGAGCAGCCCGAACAGCACGACGGTGCCCGCGTTGCGGCGCAGCACCGCCCACCTGCCGCGCAGTGCCAGCACAGCGGGGACGGCGAGCACCAGCGCGGCGATGCCGACCCGGGCGATCACCACGGCGACCGCCGACCACTCACCGGTGATCAGCGGGCGGGCGAAGGTGCCCGAGGTGGCGAACGTGATCGCGGACAGCAGTGCCAGGCCGAGCCCGACGCTTGACCGTTCCCGCATCGGCATCTCCCGGTCATGAGTGAAGGAAGGTTATGCTGATGACGCTAGGCGTAGCCTCCGACAGGAGTCAAGTTGCTTTTCGCTCATGACACCGAATGCGCGCTGGTCGGCGCCGCCGCGCTGGTGAACACCGTCTGCGAGGGGCGGGAAGGGCTACCCGACGTGACCGCCCTGGACACCTTCTTCACCGCCTACGGGTGGAGCGGCCGGTTCGAGCACACCGACGCCGAACTGCGCCAGGTCCGCGCGCTGCGGCCCCGGCTGCGCCGCATCTGGTACGCCGACATCGACGAGGTGGTGGCGATCGTCAACGCGCTGCTGCGCGAGTCGCACGCCCTGCCGCAACTCGTCCGGCACGACGACGAGCCGTACCACGTGCACGCCGTGCCACAGGACGCACCGCTGGCGACCCGGATGGCGGTCGAAGCCGCGATGGCGATGGCCGACCTGGTCCGGATGGGCGAACTGAGCCGGCTGCGGCACTGCGACCACCCCGACTGCGACAACGTGCTGGTCGACCTGTCCCGGAACCGGTCCCGCCGGTTCTGCGACGCCGGTTGCGGCAACCGGGCCGCGGTGAGCGCCTACCGAGCCCGCAGGGCCGCCGCGTCCCACTCCTGACGCGTCCCGGGCCACGCGTCGCGGCGCAGCTCGTACTCCACCTCGCCGTGCTCCGTACCCGGGATCGGGTCGTCGAAGGCCAGGTGGAACGTGCGGACGTAGCGCAACCCCGCGCGGGCCATGACCGCGCGGGAACGGTCGTTCACCGCCATCGTCTGGGCCCACACCCGGCGGACGCCGACCGTGTCGAACGCGTGCCGCACCAGCGCCCGCGCGCCCTCGGTGGCCAGCCCGTGCCCCCACGTCGCGCGGCGCAGCCGGTAGCCCAGCTCCGCCTCGGCGCCGTCGTCGGACGGGTCGAGCGAGTGCCAGCCGAGGAACTCGCCGGTGAACCGGTCGAGCGTCGCCCAGCGGCCGAGCCCGGGATGCCTGTCGTACTGCGCGAGCACGCGGGGCAGCACCTCGTCCCGGAACGTCCCGGCCGGGGTCGGCACGCCGCCCGTCAGGAAACGCATGACCTCCGGGTCGGCGTCCAGCGCCACCAGCCGGTCCACATCGTCCGTCGTGAACCGGCGCAGCGTCAGCCGCGCGGTCTCCAGCAACACGCCACCGTCGTCACGCACCGTCGGATCATGCCGCGCCCCCTGTGACGGGTCGAGGCAATTACCGGCGCCGGCTCAGGGGTGGGTCATCCGGAGCAGGTCCAGCGCCTCGTCCAGCTGGGTCTCGGTGAGCTTGCCCGAGTCGACGTGCCCCCGGGCGATCACCACCTCGCGGATGGACACCTGCTTGGCCAGCGCCTCCTTGGCGATCGAGGCGGCCTCGTCGTACCCGAGGTGGCGGTTGAGCGGGGTGACGATCGACGGCGAGCCCTCCGCGTACGCCAGGCAGACCTCGGCGTCCGCGACCAGGCCGGCCACCAGCCGCTCGGCGAACAGCCGGCTGGACGCGGCGATCAGCTTGATCGACTCCAGCAGGTTGCGGCCCATCACCGGGAGCATCACGTTCAGCTCGAAGTCGCCCTGCGACCCGGCGAACGCCACCGCCGCGTCGTTGCCGACCACCTGGGCGCAGACCTGCCGCAACGCCTCGGCCACCACCGGGTTCACCTTGCCCGGCATGATCGACGACCCCGGCTGGAGGTCGGGGATGCGCAGCTCGCGCAGCCCGGCGCGCGGGCCGGAGCCCATCCAGCGCACGTCGTTGGCGATCTTGTAGAGGCCGACCGCGACGGTACGGAGCTGGCCGGACGTCTCCACCAGCGCGTCCCGGGCACCCTGCGCCTCGAAGTGGTTGCGCGCCTCGGTCAGCGGCAGACCGGTCGACTCCCGCAGCTTGCCGATCACCCGGTCGGCGAACCCCAGCGGCGTGTTGATGCCGGTGCCGACGGCGGTGCCGCCCAGCGGCAGTTCGGCCAGCCGGGGCAGCGCCGACTCCAGTCGCTCGACGCCGTAGCGGACCTGCGCGGCGTAGCCGCCGAACTCCTGCCCGAGCGTGACCGGCGTGGCATCCATCAGGTGGGTACGCCCGGCCTTGACCACCGTCTCGAACTCGGCCGCCTTCTCCTCCAGCGCGCCCGCGAGCTGCTTCAGCGACGGGATCAGATCCTCCACCACGAACTGGGTGGCGGCCAGGTGGATCGAGGTGGGGAAGACGTCGTTGCTGGACTGCGACGCGTTGACGTGGTCGTTCGGGTGCACGTCCCGGCCCAGCTCGCGGCTCGCCAGGGTGGCGATCACCTCGTTGGTGTTCATGTTGGACGAGGTGCCGGAGCCGGTCTGGAACACGTCCACCGGGAACTGGTCGTCGTAGCCGCCCTCGGCCACGTGCGCGGCGGCGGTGGCGATCGCCTGCGCCACGTCCGCGTCGATCACCCCCAGCTCGCCGTTGACCAGAGCTGCCGCCCCCTTGATCTGCGCCAGGGCCTTGATCTGGGCCGGTTCCAGCCCGCGCCCCGAGATCGGGAAGTTCTGCACCGCGCGCTGGGTCTGCGCCCGCCACAGCGCCTCGGCGGGCACCTCCACCTCGCCCATCGAGTCGCGTTCGATCCGGTAGCCGGTCGCCTCTGGAGTCGTCACGCCTACCATCCTGCCGCGCCTCCCGGCGGTGTGCAGGGAAAGTGGCGCGGCCCTCAGCCCAACTCCGCCAGCAGCTTCTCCGTGTCCCGCTGGTCCGGCGACTCGACCTGACGGAACAGCGCCAGCGCCCGCGCGGCGTACCGGCGGGCCTGGTCGGCGTCGGTGTGCCGCAGGCAGCGGGCCATGCCGTCGAGCGCACGGGCCTGCTCGTAGCGGGCGCTGAGCCGGGTGGCGTCGCTGAGCACCCGACGGTGCAGGTCCAGCGCGCTGGCGACGTCGCCCTGGTCGAGGATCGCCCGGGCCAGCAGGTTCCGGGACGCGCACTGCCCGACCAGATCCCCCGCGTCGGTCATGGCGACGAGCCCCTCCCAGTGCAACGCGCCGGCCGCTTCCGGCCGGCCCTCCTCGCGTTCCATCATGCCCAGCTCGTTGAGCAGCTCGCCCTCGCCGTAGCGGTTTCCCACCCGGCGCTTGAGTCCCAGGCCGGCGTGCAGCAGGCGACGCGCGGGCCGGTGCTCCCCACGCCGGTGCCGCGCCATGCCGAGGTGGCCGATCGCATTGCCGAGCTGCCGCAGGTCGCCGAGTTGCCGGGCCAGGGCCATCTGGTTGCGGCATATCCGCGCGGCCTCGTCGTAGCGGCCGATCCCGATCAGGGTGAACGACAGGTTGTTGAGCCAGTTGATCAGCGCGGTCGGGTCCGCCAGCCGGCGGGTGAGCACCGCCAACGATTCGAACACCTCGATGGCCAGCCGAGGATGCCCGTCGACTCCGTACGCCGTGCCGAGGTTGCCGAGCGCCCTGCTCAACTCGTCCGGGCGGCCGAGCCGCCGGTAGATGCCGACCGCCACCTCCATCCGCCGGACGGCTTCGGCGAACCGCCCCCGGCGGTAGTCCGCCGAAGCCAGATAGTTGAGCATCGTCGCCACGGCCTCGTCGTCACCCAGACGCTCGGCGGCACGCAGTCCGATCTGGTGTGTCTCCACCAGATCGTCGAGATGACCGCCGTAGAAGTTCATCGCCCAGCCGACCCGGGCGAGCTGCCAGCACTGCCGGAGGAAACCCTCGTTCTCGGCCAACCGGACGAGCGCCGTCATGGTCGGCCTGTTCTCCTCCAGCCACTGACGGCCGAGGCCGGTGGCCGCCGCCACCAGGTCGGGCCGCGCCGGTTCCGGCAGGGGGTGCAGGACGACCGGCTCCAGCGACTTCACGAGGATCGCGGCGACGTGCAGGTGAAAGTCGAGGAGCCGGGCCGTCGCCGCCCTCCGCTCCTCGGGCGACTCGCGTTGCGCGCCGAGCATCCGGGCGTACTCCCGGATCAGGTCGTGCAGCCGGTAGCGGCCCGGTTCCGTCTCCTCGACGAGGTGCGCGTCGACCAGCTCGTCGAGCGCGTCCTGGGCCTCCGGCAGCGGCAGCTCCGCGAGCACCGCCGGCACCCGGTTGTCGGCGTGGACGCCCGGGTGCAGCCCGAGCAGCCGGAAGACCCGCTGCGCGACCGGTGACACCTGCTCGTACGACAGCGCGAAGGCCCGGGCCACCGAGCGTTCGCCGGCGACCAGCTCGGCCAGCGGGTCGGACGCCCCGGACAGCCGCTCGGCCAGATCGGCCACCCGCCAGCGCGGCCGGTGCGCGAGCCGGGCCCCGGCCAGCCGCAGGGCGAGCGGCAGATGACCGCAGCGCCGGGCCACCTCCGCCGCCGCCTCGGGCTCGGCGGTGACCCGCTCCACGCCGGCCACCCGGGCCAGCAGCTCGACCGCCTCGTCGCTGTCGAGCACCGGCAGCGAGGACGGCCGGCCCGCGTCCAGGCCGACCAGCCGACGGCGGCTGGTGATCAGCACCAGGCAGTCCGGCCCGTTGGGCAGCAGCGGCGCGACCTGGCCGGCGTCGGCGGCGTTGTCGAGCACCACCACGGCCCGCCGGCCGGCCAGCTCCGAACGCCACGTCGCCAGCCGGTCCGCCAGGTCGACCGGCACCCGCTCGGGGGGTACGCCGAGCTGCCGGAGCAGGGTGGCCACGGCCGCGGTCGTGGCCACCGGGCTGCGTTCGCTGTGCCCGTGCAGGTCGATGAAGAGTTGCGCGTCGGGAAACCGATCGGCGACCGCGCCGGCCACCTGGACGGCGAGCGTCGTCTTGCCACTGCCCGCCATGCCGTCGATGAGATGGACGCGGATTGCCTCCTCCTCGATCTCCTTCACCAGCCGGGCCACGGTCTGCCGCCGTCCGGTGAAGTCGCCGATCGCCCGTGGCAGCGCCCGCACCGGGGCGCCGGTCCGGCTCTCCGGCCCGCCCAGCGCCAGGTCACCGGCGAGCAGCCGCTGGTGCAGTTCCTGCAACCCCGCGCCGGGCTCGATGCCCAGTTCCTCGGCGTAGATCCGCCGGCCCTCCCGGTAGACGGCAAGCGCGTCCGCGTGGCGGCCGACCGTCGAGAGGGCCAGCATGAGCTGTCCCCGAAGCCGTTCCCGCAGCGGGTTGCGGTCGACCGCCTCGGTCAGCTCGTCGACCAGCTCCGCCGCCCGGCGTAGCCGCAGCTCGACGTCGACGCACTCCTCCAGCACGGCGAGCCGCTGCTCGTCGAGCGCCTGGGCTCGCCGCCGCACACTCTGGGCGGGTATGCCCGCCAGCGCCGGGCCGCGCCAGAGATCCAGGGCGGCCCGGAAGCGGTGCCGCGCGTCGGTCAGCCGGCCGGTGGCGGCCTCGGCTCGGGCCGCCTCGACGGTACGGGCGAACGTCTCCGCGTCGAGGTCGTCCGGCCCCACCCGCAAGCCGTAGCCGGCCGGGTCGGTGACGATCGTGTCGGCCGGCAGCCCGAGCGCCGCGAACCGCTGCCGCAGTCGCGACACACAGATCTGGAGCTGGGTCCGCGCGGTGGCCGGAGGGCGTTCCTCCCAGACGGCGTCGACCAGGTCCTCCACCGGCACCACACGGCCCGGGCGCAGCAACAGCATGGCGAGCACGGTCCGGTCCCGGCCCGCGGTAACTGTGGCTTCGCCACCGCCAAGCCGTAAGGGTCCCAAGATCCCGAACCGCACCCGCGCCCCCGCCCGCCGCATGCAACTTCCAGCAGCGTAGCCCTACGGTCACCGAACGCCTCGTCGAGGCGATAGCGATCCGATAGCGACGGCACCCAGACTCGTCGCGGGTTGTCGGTGACGACATCCGACGGGGGCGGTGCGCCTGTCGGCCGCTCGGTCGGCAGGCGCACCGATGTCGATGCACGACGGACACGCCGAGGGGCGCCCGGGTTCACTCCCGGGCGCCCCTCGCGTACGTCAAGAACTCAGCGCCGGCCGACGGTGAGGACCGGCTTGGTGACCTCGGCGAAGAAGTCGTTGCCCTTGTCGTCGACGACGATGAAGGCGGGGAAGTCCTCCACCTCGATCTTCCAGACCGCCTCCATGCCCAGCTCGGCGTATTCGAGCACCTCGACGTGCTTGATGCAGTCCTGCGCGAGGCGGGCCGCCGGGCCGCCGATCGAGCCGAGGTAGAACCCGCCGTGGGCCTGGCAGGAGCGGGTGACCTGGGCGGACCGGTTGCCCTTCGCCAGCATCACCATCGAGCCGCCGGCCGCCTGGAACTTCTCCACGTACGCGTCCATCCGGCCCGCCGTGGTGGGGCCGAACGAGCCGGAGGCGTAGCCCTCGGGGGTCTTGGCCGGCCCGGCGTAGTAGACCGCGTGGTCGCGCAGATATTGCGGCATCGGCTCGCCCGCGTCCAGCCGCTCGGCGATCTTCGCGTGTGCGATGTCCCGGGCCACGACCAGCGGGCCGGTCAGCGACAGCCGGGTCTTCACCGGGTACTTCGACAGCTCCGCGCGGATCTCGTCCATCGGCCGGTTCAGGTCGACGCGGACGACCTCCTCGGTCTCCAGCGTCTCGTCGGTCACGTCGGGCAGGTAACGCGCCGGGTCGGTCTCGAGTCGTTCCAGCCAGACGCCCGACGGGGTGATCTTCGCCACCGCCTGCCGGTCGGCCGAGCAGGAGACCGCGATCGCCACCGGGCAAGAGGCGCCGTGCCGGGGCAGCCGGACCACCCGTACGTCGTGGCAGAAGTAGCGCCCGCCGAACTGCGCGCCGATGCCGAAGTTGCGGGTCAGCTCCAGCACCTCGGCCTCCAGCTCCAGGTCACGGAAGCCGTGCGCGCTCATCGAGCCCTCGGTGGGCAGCGCGTCGAGGTACTTCGCGGAGGCGTACTTCGCGGTCTTCAGCGCGTACTCCGCGGAGGTGCCGCCGATGACGATCGCCAGGTGGTAGGGCGGGCAGGCCGCGGTGCCGATGAGCCGCAGCTTCTCCTCCAGGAACTGCATCATCCGCGTGGGGTTCAGCAGCGCCTTGGTCTCCTGGTAGAGGTAGGACTTGTTGGCCGAGCCGCCCCCCTTGGCCATGAACAGGAACTTGTACGCGTCGGCGTGGCCGTCCGGGTCTTCGGCGTACAGCTCCACCTGGGCGGGCAGGTTGCTGCCGGTGTTCCGCTCGTCCCACATGGTCAGCGGGGCGAGCTGCGAGTAGCGCAGGTTGAGCCGGGTGTACGCCTGGTAGACGCCGCGCGAGATCGCCTCCGCGTCGGTGCCGTCGGTGAGCACGTGCCGGCCGCGCTTGCCCATCACGATCGCGGTGCCGGTGTCCTGGCACATCGGCAGCACACCGCCGGCCGCGATGTTGGCGTTGCGCAGCAGGTCGAGCGCGACGAAGCGGTCGTTCGGCGAGGCCGCCGGGTCGTCGATGATCGCGCGGAGCTGAGCCAGGTGGGCCGGGCGCAGGAAGTGGGCGATGTCGTGCATCGCCTCGGCCGTCAGCGCGGTCAGCGCGCCCGGATCCACGGTGAGGAACCGGCGGCCTCCGGGGCCGTTGACGACGTCCACGCCCTCGTCGGTGACCAGGCGGTATTCGGTCTGGTCGGGACCGGTCGGCAGCAGGGGTGCGTACGAGAAGGCGGCGGCACTGCTCATGACCGAAAAGCCTAGGGCAGAGCCGTCGATCGGTGGCACCCGCAGGTCGGTCCTGGGACGACCCTCTCACCCGCTGTCACTTGCCGTCGGCGCAGAGTTCCCGTTTCGGCCCGCAACTTCCCTGGTCGCTCGGCGGGCGCCAGCTGCCTCCCGGGTCGGGCGCCACCGGCGCGCCGTCCTGGTCCGGCCCCGGCGCCTCGGACGTGCCGGCGCCCCAGCGGACGTACCCGATCTCCCGCCCCTCGCCGATGATCATGCCGTTCGGGCCGACCGCCAGCGCGTTCGCGGAGGTGCGCAGCTCGACCAGCACCCGGCCGTCCCGGGGCCCGACCGCGATCAGCCGGGACGGCTTCTCCTCGCTGATCACCGCCGCGTACGGGGTGAGCGCCGCGCCGCTCTTGCCGCCCGCCGGGCGGGTCCAGCGGGTCCGGTCGGCCGACAGCTCCCGGCCCAACAGCGAACCCTTGTCGGCGCTGCGCACCACGGCGTAGCGGTCGTCCACGGCGAGCAGCTTCTCGCCGTCCGCGCCGACCTGGAGCAGCCGGCCGTCGTACCCGTCGAGCACCGCCTCACGGCCGTCCGGGGCGACCCCGATGAGGACGTTGCGTCCACCCTGCGGGTCCTCCCGCTGCACGCAGCCGGCGTAGTCGGCGGTGCGCAGGTTGATCCCGGTACGCCGCCACACCTGCTGACCGGTGGCCGGGTCCACGGCGGTGACCGCGTAGTAGCAGCTCCCGTCGCGGGAGGTGGCCTCGATCCGCAGCAGCCGGCCGCCGACCACGGCGAGCCGCTCCTCCCGGCCGGGCTGGACGTTCTGGAGCACCCGGCCGGTGGCGGTGTCCACCACGTGCACCCGCCCGTCGACCGGGAAGCCGAGCAGCGGCGGGACGGACTCCGGCCCGGCCACTCCGCCGTCGATCCGGGTGGCGCCGAGCCGCCGGGTGCCGAGGAGTTCCGGGTTGTCGGCGAGCACGCCGCTGTGCACGCCGGGCAGGAACGCGCTCCACAGCGGAGCGGTGCCGCGCGGGTCCCAGGCGCGCAGTGTGCAGTCGGTGGCCTGCACGCAGTACGCGTCGAGCAGCAGGTTCCGGTAGGTCCAGACGGCGATCGCGCGATCGTCGCGGCGCCGGGTCACGCCGCTGACCGGGTCGAGCACCTCGTACCCCTTGTCGAGCAGCTTGCCCACGGCGACGACCGACTCCCGGCCGCTGCCCGCGACCGCCGACCAGTCGGCCTTGCGTTCCCACAGCTGGCCGCCGTCGGCGAGGTTGCGCGCCTCGATGCGGGTGCGCTGCTCGACGATCACGGTGTCGCCGGCGATGGTGACGCTGCGCGGCGTGCCGCCGACGCGCTGCTGCCAGACCACGTCGGGCTCGCTGATCGGCTTGCTCCGGTCGACCCAGTCCCACAGCGCCGGGAACGGGTTCCAGACGCCTGTCGCGGCGAGTACGACCACGGTGACGAGCCCGAGCAGCAACCAGCCGCGTACCCCTAGGCCCTTCACACCGCACACGGTAGCGACGATCACCGGTCCCCCGGGCCGCGTGCGGTGCGTGTCGCGGCGCTTCTTGAGTGGCCCGGGGTGTTAAGGGCCGCCGCGGGCGGCGGAGCGGACCAGCGGCAGCGTGCGGTACGGGATCTGTTCGGCCAGCGCGATGATGGTGGACGCGCGCCGGATGCCCTCCGAGGCGACGATCTGGTCGATGACCCGCTGGAGGTCGGTGTTCGACCGGGCGACGATGCGGCAGAGCAGGTCGCTGGAGCCGGTGATGGTGTGCGCCTCCAGCACCTCGGGGATCGCGGCCAGGTGCGCGGTGACCTGGTCGTGGCCGTGCCGCTGGCTGATCTCCAGGGTGACGAAGCTGGTCACCCCGAACCCGATCGCGGCGGGGGTGATGTCCGGCCCGAACCCGGTCACCACGCCCCGGTCGACGAGCTTGTCGAGCCGGGCCTGGACCGTGCCGCGGGCGACGCCGAGGCGCCGGGAGCACTCCAGCACGCCGATCCGGGGCTCCTCCGCGAGCAGTTCGATCAAGCGCGCGTCGAGCTCGTCGAGCTGTACATCCTGACCAGTGTTCATGGTGTCCGACGGTACCGAATGCACAACCTGACCAGGAATTACGTCAACTGTTGCCCAACTCACCGCGGTCCGTAGATCCTCGCCGGAAGAGCACATCCACGGCGGCCCCCGAGGCCGGCCGGTACGCGAGGGAGGCCACCATGACCCAGGCGATCGACCGACCCCAGTCGACCGAGGAGGTCGACGTCGACGCTCTCGTCGGCGCAGTCGACCACGACATCACCCGCGACCCGTTCCCGGTCAAGGGCATGGACCACGTCCACTTCCTGGTAGGGAACGCCAAGCAGGCCGCGCACTACTACTCCACCGCGTTCGGCATGACCTGCGTGGCGTACCGGGGGCCGGAGCAGGGCTACCGCGATCACGCGCAGTACGTGCTCACCAGCGGTTCGGCCCGCTTCGTGCTGACCGGTGCGGTCCGCCCGGACGCCGACGGCGCCGAGCACGTGGCGAAGCACAGCGACGGCGTCTCCGACATCGCGCTGGAGGTGCCGGACGTGGACGCCGCGTACGCGCACGCCGTGGCGCAGGGCGCGACCGGCCTGGTCGAGCCGCACGACGTCAGCGACGAGCACGGCACCGTGCGGATGGCGTCCATCGCCGCGTACGGCGACACCCGGCACAGCCTTGTCGACAGGTCCCGCTACACCGGCCCGTTCCTGCCCGGCTTCGTCGCTCGCGGCCCGATCGTGGACCGCCAGCCGATGATCGACGCCGGCCTCCAGCCGAAGCGGTTCTTCCAGGCCGTCGACCACGTGGTCGGCAACGTGGAGCTGGGCCGGATGGACGAGTGGGTCGAGTTCTACAAGCGCGTCATGGGCTTCTCGAACATGGCGGAGTTCATCGGCGACGACATCGCCACCGACTACTCGGCGCTGATGAGCAAGGTCGTCGCCAACGGCACCCGCAAGGTGAAGTTCCCGCTCAACGAGCCGGCCGTGGCCCGCAAGAAGTCGCAGATCGACGAGTACCTGGAGTTCTACCAGGGCCCCGGCGCCCAGCACATCGCCGTCGCCACGAACGACATCCTGGCCAGCGTGGACGCCATGCGCGCGGCGGGCGTCGAGTTCCTGGACACCCCGGACTCGTACTACGAGGACCCGGAGCTGCGCGCCCGCATCGGCAACGTCCGGGTGCCGATCGAGGAGCTTCAGTCCCGCAAGATCCTGGTCGACCGGGACGAGGACGGCTACCTGCTCCAGATCTTCACCAAGCCGGTGCAGGACCGCCCCACCGTCTTCTTCGAGCTGATCGAGCGGCACGGCTCGCTCGGCTTCGGCAAGGGCAACTTCAAGGCCCTGTTCGAGGCGATCGAGCGCGAGCAGGAGAAGCGCGGGAACCTGTAACACTGTCCGCGTGACCCAGCCTCCTCCGAACCCGACGCCGCCGCCCGCCGGTCCTCCACCCGCGGGCGGCGGCTTCGCGCCGCCCGGCGGACCGGCGGTGCCCGCGCAGCACGTTCCCCCGGGGTACGCCGGCCCGCCCGGCTACCCACCGCCCGGGTACCCCCCGCCCGGGTACGCCCCGGCGCCCCTCCCGCCTCCGGTGGCGCCGAACGGGCAGCCGCTGGCGAGCTTCGGTGACCGGCTGCTCGCCTACCTGATCGACACCGCAGTCGCCATGGCGGTGACGATGGCACTGTTCCTGCCGGTCTTCTTCCTCGTCTTCGTCCGGATGATCGACGAGATCGAGCAGGCCGGGCCGAACGGCCCCGACCCGGCCGAGCTCTGGACGGGCGTGCTCCTGCCGTTGTTCGCCGCCGAGCTCGGGGTCCTGCTGCTGATGCTCGCCTTCTACTGGGTCTACCACGTCGAGTACGCCCGCCGGACCGGGCAGACGCTGGGCAAGAAGGTGATGAAGCTGCGGATCGTGCCGCTGCAGCCGGACGCCGCGCTGAGCCGGGGGATGCTCGGCAAGCGCTGGGTCGTCGAGTTCGCCGGCGGGATGTTCGTGCCGTTCCTCAGCTACCTCGACGGTTTCTGGCAACTGTGGGACAAGCCCTGGCAGCAGTGCCTCCACGACAAGTTCGCCGGAACGGTCGTCGTTAAGGTTGGCCCGTGAGCGCGAGGAGTGAGCCGGGTCTGCGAGCCCCGCAGTCGGGAACAAGGACGGCATCGTGAGTTTGGAACCTGGCTGGTACGTCGACCCCGCCGACACGGAGACCCGCAGGTGGTGGGACGGCGAGGGCTGGATCGGCGCGCCGATCCCGGTCGACGTCACCCCGCCCGACGGCCCGCCGCCCCCCGAACCGGAGCCGGCGCCGGCCGCCGCGACGCCCGCCGCCGGCCAGCAG
>NZ_JBXUOV010000041.1:0-39721 GCF_057196585.1 Micromonospora sp. ATLC20 | reverse complement strand
GGCGCGGGCGGTCGGCGCGCTCGCCGCCGCCGCGCGGACGCGGCCGTTCTGGCTGCTCGCCGGCGGGTTCGCGATCTGCGGCGCGACCACGAACGGCCTGGTCGGTACGCACTTCGTGCCCGCGGCGCACGACCACGGCATGCCGGAGACCACAGCCGCCGGGCTGCTCGCCGTGGTCGGGCTCTTCGACATCGCCGGCTCGATCGCCTCCGGCTGGCTCACCGACCGGGTGGACGCCCGGCTGCTGCTCGGCGCCTACTACGCGTTGCGCGGGGCGTCGCTGCTGGTGCTGCCGGGCCTGTTCGCCGGTACTGCGGAGCCGAGCATGCTGGTCTTCATCGTCTTCTACGGGCTGGACTGGGTGGCGACGGTCCCGCCGACGGTGGCGCTGTGCCGGGAGTGGTTCGGCGCGTCCGGCGCCGTGGTGTTCGGCTGGGTGTTCGCCGCGCACCAGTTCGGCGCCGCGCTCGCGGCCACCGGTGCCGGCCTGGTCCGGGACCGGCTCGGCGACTACGCGCTGGCCTGGTACGTGGCCGGTGCGCTGTCGGTCGGCGCGGCCGGGCTGTCGCTGCTGCTGCGCCGCCGTCCCGCCGACGAGCCCGCGTTCGTGCTGCCGGTGGTCTCGGACCGGCGGGCCTGGAGCTACCGGGGGTGACGGGCCGCCGCCACCGGGGGCTGACAGGTCAGCGCCACCGGGGCCGACCGGTCAGCCGGCCGCCCACTGCTGCTCGGGAGCGCCGCTGCACGGCGCCTGCTCCAGCTCGCGGCCGGGCTCGGTGCCCGCGTCGTCGACCTGCGCGCACTTGCCGCTGTGCACTGCGACGAGCAGCGCCGCGCCGTCACCGGCCGCCTGGAACTTCCACTGCTGATTGGCCTGCCCGTTGCAGGACCACTGCTGCACGTCCGTGCCGTCGTCGGTCTTCGCCTCGTTGACGTCCAGGCACTTGCCGCTCGCCGCGTTGACGAGCAGGTAGGTGTCGTTGGTGACCGGCGTGACCACCCACTGCTGCTCCGGCCCGCCGGTGCAGTCGGCGAGCGCCGCCTGGGCGCCCTCGGCCTCGTCACCGGTCACGCCGAGGCAGCGCCCGGACGGCACGCCCCGGATCACCTTCGGCGTGGCCACCGGCGCGGCGGGGGTGCTCGGCGCCGCGCTCGGCGAGGGCGACGCCGACGGCGTGGGCTCCGCCGTCGGTTCCGCGCTCGGTTCGCTCGGCGCCACGGTGGGCACTGCCGCCGCCGGCACGACCGGCCGGTCGGAACCGCCGCCGAGCACACCGGTGGCGAAGAAGGCCCCGAGGAGTACGCCCGCCACGCCGACGCCCAGCGCGACCCGCATCAGCGGGTCCTGGGGCAGCCGGACGCCACGGGCGCCACGGGCGCGGCGGGCTCCGTAGACGGTGCCGGACGGGTCGGAGTGCGGGTCGGCCATGGGGGCATAGTGACCCACCGGGGCTGCCGGGTGCCAGTCGCCCGGCGGCGCGGTGACTCAGCCGACGACCCGGACGTCCTTCCAGAACGCCACCCGGTCGCGGACCATCTCCGCCTCCGGCTTGGGATCGGGGTAGTACCAGACGGCGTCCGGGCTGGTGGCGCCGCCGTGTTCGAGCGTGTAGTAGGAGGCCGTGCCCTTCCACGGGCAGACCGTGTGGGTGTCGGACTCCCGGATCAGGTCCGCGCGCAGCGCGGTACGGGGGAAGTAGTGGTTGCCCTCGACCACCACTGTGTCGTCGCTCTCGGCGACGACGAGGTCGTTCCAGACGGCTTTCGGCATGTCCTCCACGCTATGCCGGTGGTCGCGTACCGGCCACCGCTCAACGCGTCGGCTCCTCATCGGTCACGTCCGCCACCGTCGCGCCGAGCGCGGCCAGCGCGGTGTCCGCGTCGACGGCGACGGCGAGGCCGTGCTCGCCCGCGCCGAGCGTGACCTCCCGGCCGCGCAGCCGCTCGTCGGCGACGACCGGCCAGGCGGTGGTGGAGCCGAACGGCGTGATGGTGCCGCGCGCGTACCCGGTGGCGGCCTTCGCCGCCTCGGCGTCGGGCATCGACAGCCGGCTCACCCCGAGCAGGGCGCGCAGCTTCGGCCAGGAGACCACCCGGCCCCCGGGAGTGAGCACGAACAGCAGGTCGCCCTCGCCGCGGCGGACCACGATCGTCTTGACCACGTCGGGCACCTCGACGCCGCGTGCCGCGGCCGCCTCGGCGAGGCTCGCGACCGGACCGTGGCGGATCACCCGGTACGGCAGGCCGGCGTGGTCGAGAGCGGTCAGCGCGGGATTCGCCATGGCGGTCACGGTAACGCGCGAGTCGACCGCGAGTCCGGCGAGGCCACCGTGGACGTCCCACGAATTGTCGTACCCGCGCGTAAGGTGATCTCATGCACGCTGTCCGTGATCATGAACGGGCGGTGGACACGCTGCGGCGCTCCTACGCCGCGGTGCCCGCCGGGGAACCCGTACGGCTGGCCAAGCAGACCTCGAACCTGTTCCGGCCCCGCTCCGCGCCGCGTACGCCCGGCCTGGACGTGAGCGGCCTGACCGGGGTGCTCGCCGTGGACCCGGCGGCCCGTACCGCCGACGTGCAGGGCATGTGCACGTACGAGGATCTGGTCGACGCGACGCTGCCGCACGGCCTGATGCCGCTCGTCGTGCCGCAGTTGCGCACCATCACGCTGGGCGGGGCGGTGACCGGCCTGGGCATCGAGTCCACCTCCTTCCGCAACGGCCTGCCGCACGAGTCGGTGCGGGAGATGGACGTCCTCACCGGCGCGGGGGAGATCGTCACGACCCGGCCGCAGGGCGAGCACGCCGACCTGCACCGGGCCTTCCCGAACTCGCTCGGCAGCCTCGGCTACGCGACCCGGCTGCGCATCGAGCTGCAACCGGTCCGCCGGTACGTGTCGCTGCGCAACATCCGGTTCACCCGGCTGGAGGAACTGGTCGACGCGATCGGCGAGGTGGTCGCCAAGGGCGCCTGGGGCGGTGAGCCGGTCGACGCCATGGACGGGGTGGTGTTCAGTCCCGGCGAGGCGTACCTGGTGCTCGGCACGTTCACCGACGAGGCCGACGACGGCCCGTCCGACTACACCGGCCAGGAGATCTACTACCGCTCGCTGCGCCGGCGCACCCGGGACACGCTCACCGCGTACGACTATCTCTGGCGCTGGGACACCGACTGGTTCTGGTGTTCGGCGGCGTTCGGGGTGCAGCACCCGGTGGTGCGGCGGCTGTGGCCGCGGCGCTACCGGCGCAGCGACGTCTACCACCGGATCGTGCGGCTGGAGCACCGGCACCAGGTGGCCGCCCGCGTCGACAGGTGGCGTGGCCGCCCGGCCCGGGAGCGGGTGGTGCAGGACGTCGAGGTCCCGCTCGACCGCACGCCCGAGTTCCTGCGCTGGTTCACCGCGAACGTGGGCATGACGCCGGTGTGGCTGTGCCCGCTGCGGCTGCGGGAGCCGTCCGGTCCCGGGTCGGCGAAGGCGTGGCCGCTATATCCGCTCCAACCGGGCGAAACGTATGTGAACATCGGCTTCTGGGGGAGCGTGCCCATCGCGGCGGGCGCCGCCGACGGCGACGTCAACCGCCAGATCGAGCGCATGGTGTCGGAGGTGGGCGGCCACAAGTCGCTCTACTCCGACGCGTACTACGACCGGGGCGAGTTCGACCGCCTCTACGGCGGGGACACCTGGCGTGCCGTGAAGGACCGCTACGACCCGGACCACCGACTCACCGGACTGTACGAGAAGGCGGTATCCCGAGCATGAGTCTGACCGACCGAACACCGGGGGCGGCGAGCGCCCCGGCCGGCCCGCCGGCGGGCGGGCGGCGTACCGGACCCACAGTCGCGGACGTGGTCCGCGCGGTCACCACCGGCGACCTGCCCGTCCGGGTCACCGGCTACGACGGCAGCGCGCTGGGCCCGGCCGACGCCGGGATCACCCTGGCGATCCGCACCGAGCGGGGCCTGTCCTACCTGCTCACCGCGCCCGGCGACCTGGGTATGGCCCGGGCCTACGTCAGCGGCGACCTGGGGCTGGAGGGGGTGCATCCGGGCGACCCGTACGAGGCGCTGCGGGTCATCAAGGACGAGGTGCCGCTGCGGCTCCCGGCGATGAGTGAGGCGCTCGCGCTGGTCCGGGGGCTGGGCTGGGAACGGCTGCGCCCGCCGCCGCCCCCGCCGCAGGAGGCGGCCCCGCGCTGGCGGCGGCTGATGACCGGGCTGCGTCACTCGCGTACCCGGGACAGCAGCGCGATCTCGCACCACTACGACGTGTCGAACGCCTTCTACGAGAAGGTGCTCGGGCCGTCCATGACGTACACCTGCGCGGTGTACCGCAGTCCCGGCGACACGCTGGAGGAGGCGCAGCGGAACAAGTACGACCTGGTCGCCGGCAAGCTGGCGCTCAAGCCGGGGATGCGGCTGCTGGACGTCGGCTGCGGCTGGGGCGGCATGGTCCGGCACGCGGCCCGCGAGTACGGCGTCAAGGCGCTCGGTGTGACGCTGTCGAAGGCGCAGGCCGAGTGGGCGCAGGCGGCGATCGAACGGGAGGGGCTGAGCGAGCTGGCCGAGGTGCGCCACCTGGACTACCGGGACGCGCCGCGCGAGCAGTTCGACGCGATCTCCTCGATCGGGCTGACCGAGCACATCGGCGTGCGCAACTACCCGGCCTACTTCGGCGCGCTGCGCTCCCGGCTCAAGCCCGGCGGGCGGCTGCTCAACCACTGCATCACCCGCGCCGACAACCGGGCGCCGCACCGCTCCGGCGCGTTCATCGACAGGTACGTCTTCCCGGACGGCGAGCTGGCCGGCCCGGGCCGGCTGATCAGCGAGATCCACGACGCCGGGTTCGAGGTGCACCACGAGGAGAACCTGCGCCAGCACTACGCGCTGACGCTCGCCGGCTGGTGCCGCAACCTGGTCGAGCACTGGGACTTCTGCGTCGGCGAGGTCGGGCCGGGCACCGCGAAGGTGTGGGGCCTCTACATGGCCGGCTCCCGGCTGGCGTTCGAGCGCAACGGCATCCAGCTGCACCACGTGCTCGCCACGCACAACGGCCCGGAAGGGGTGAACGGGTACCCGCTGCGTCCGGACTGGACGCCCTGACCGGTCGTACCGACGAAAGGCCGCGCGGACCGCGCGGCCTTTCGTCGAAGCCATTGACAAAGAAGTTTTGTACGTACAAACTGATTTTGCCATGAGAGACGTCCTGTACCTGGAACAGCGCGAGCAGGCCGAGATCCTGCTCAAGCCGCAGCGCATCGAAGTGCTGCGGCAACTCGCCGAGCCCCGCACCTGCACCGAGGTCGCGGCCCGGCTGGAGCAGACGCCGCAGCGCGTCTACTACCACGTCAAGCAGCTCGTCGCGGCCGGGCTGGCCGAGCAGGTGGCACAGCGGCAGGTGCGCGGCATCACCGAGGGCATCTACCAGGCCGTCGCCCGGTCGTACTGGCTCTCGCCCCGCCTGGTCGGCCGCATCGGCGGCACCCGCCGGGCCCGCGACGAGCTGAGCCTGGGCTACCTGCTCGACCTCATGGAGGAGGTCCAGGCCGACATCGCCGCGCTGGACCGCACCGCCCCCGAACTGCCGTCCGTCGGCGTCTCCGGTGAGATCCGGGTGCCCGCCGAGCGACGGCAGGAGTTCCTGCACGACCTGCAGACGACGCTGCAGGACCTGTTCACGCGCTACGGCGGCGCCGAGGGAGACGCCTTCAAGCTCGCCGTGGCCTGCTACCCGAAAGGCGACACGCATGACTGAGCCGATGACCATCCGCGCCCGCCTCGCCGCGCCGATGGCGACCGTCCGCCGGGCCCTGACCGACCCCGCCGAGCTGCGCGTCTGGCTGGCCGAGCACGTCGAGGTCGAGCTGCCCCGGCGGTACGAGTTCTGGGGCCGCTACACGCCCGAGGGCGACGCGCCACACCAGCGGCTGCTGCACGTCGACGACCGGACGCTGCGCTTCGCGTGGACGCTCGACGGGGTGGAGACCACCACCGAGTTCGAGCTGGAGCCCGACGGCGACGGCACCATACTCACGCTGCGGCAGAGTCACTTCGACTACGCGGAGGCGATGAGCGGCAGCAGCATCCGCGGTGTGCTCCAGACGTACTGGTACCTGGCGCTCGCCAACCTCAACGACCACCTGGACGGCCGGCCGCTGCTGCCGCGTACCGACTTCACCTCCGCCGACCTGCGCGGCGAGCTGCTGATCGACGCGCCGATGGACAAGGTGTGGACGTCACTCACCGACTCGGAGCAGGCGGGCGCCTGGTTCGGCTACCCGATCGGCATCGAGCCCTGGGAGGGCGGCCGGTACGCGATGGGCGGCTTCGACGCCGGTCAGGCCGCGAAGGTGTTCGACGTGACGCCGGGACGGGGGCTCTCCATCGACTGGGGACCGACCGGCGTGACCTCCTGGGAGCTGGACGAGTCCGAGGGCCGGACGAAGCTGACGTTCGTGCAGTCCGGCTTCGACGAGGGCAACCCGCCGTACGGCGCCTGGACCGGCATCGTCTCCGGGTTCGCCGAGCTGCGGCGCTTCCACGAGGTGCCGGACTGGCGGCCGATCTGGCTGACCGACGAGGTTCCCGCCTGACCTTCCGGTGACCCGCCCGGGGCCCGCTTAACCCGGGTCCCGGGTGGGTAATGCCGGGCGATGTTCTTCATCTTCGGGCTGCGGACCAAGGTCGTCCGGTCCGGCGTCGTCACCCAGGTCTGCCGCAACTGCGGCAACCAGGCCGCCCAGGTGATCACCCGCCGGGTCACCAGGTTCAGCCTCTTCTTCATTCCGCTGATCCCGCTGCGCACCCGGTACGCGCAGCAGTGCACGTTCTGCGGCGCCGAGTACGACATCTCCCGCGCCGAGGCCGAGCGCCTCCCGGTCGGCTGACCGGTGACCCGCTTCCTCTGCTGGCTGATCGGCCGGCAGCCGGTCACCCCGCCCGCCGTACCGGTGCACACCGCCGCCCGTCCACCCTGCACGCCCGGGCGCCGGCACCGCCGCCGGCGTCGCCGGGTCGCGGGCGCGCAGTCGCCCCGCTCGCCCTGGAACCGCTCCGCCGGCCGCTGAGTCCCCGGGTGCGCACACACCTATTCTGGGATCATGGGTGGAGTGGAGGAGCGGCTGGCGCAGATCAGGGGAGGTGGGCCGCCCCGACGGCACAACGCCCGCACCATCGCCGCGCTGACCGGCAACCCCGGCTGCACCCGCCGCGCCGTGCTGGACAGCGCCGGCGCGGACAAGCCGGCGCTCGCCGAGCAACTCGGCTTCCCGGCGAAGTTCGGCCAGTCCCGCTTCGCGATCACCCGGGGCAACGCGTTCGAGGCGCAGGTCAAGGCCGACGGCGGGGCGGAGTTGCTGCGCCTGGTCGCGGAGCGGCTGGGCGTACCGGTCCCGGCCGATGCCACCTGGACCGACCTGGGTGCCGACGACGACCGGCCGGAGCGGTCCCGGGCGGCGCTGACCGCGAGCGGCGACGGCCCGGCGTTGTTCGACCATCCGCTGCTCGGCCTGGACGTGGCGGGCACCCGGGTGCACCTGGAACCGGACCTGGTCGCCGCCCGGCTGGCCGGCCGGTTCCACGTCGTGGAGATCAAATCGTTTCCGGTGATCGACGGGCAGGCCGACCCGGGCAAGGTCGCCGCCGCCGCGATCCAGTCCGCCGTCTACGTGCTGGCGCTGCGCGAGCTGCTCGCCGCCGAGGGGCGCGACCCGGAGCTGGTGTCGCACGAGGTGGTGCTGGTCTGCCCGCGCGACTTCGCCAACCAGCCGGTGGCCAGCCTGCTCGACGTGCGCCGGCAACTGCTGGTGCTGCGCCGCCAGCTGGCCCGGATGGCCCGGGTCGAGGAGTTGCTCGCCGCCGTACCGGCCGGGTTCACCGTCGACCCGGCGGCCGATCCGGCCACGCTCGCCGCCGCGCTGCACCAGGTGCCCGCCCGTTACGCGCCGGACTGCCTGGCCGCCTGCGAGCTGGCGTACTTCTGCCGGCACGAGGCGCGCGGGCAGACCGGCGCGCTGGGCCGGCCGGTCCGCGAGGCACTGGGCGGCGTGGAGAAGGTGGCCGACGTGCTGGCGCTCGCCGAGGGCGTGGGGGCGCCCGAACCGGAGCAGGCGGAGGCCGCCGCGCTGCTGCGGGCCGCCGCGCGCCTGCGCGCCGACGCCCTAGCGGGGCAAACCGCGTGAGTACGCTGCGCGCGCTCGCCCGGGCGCAGGCGGTCGCCACCGGGCGGGCCCAGCCGGTGGCCACCGTCCGCCACCTGCACCTGTCCGAGCGGCCACTGGTGCTGGTGCCGCTCGCGCTCGCCGGTGAGGCGAACGCCCCGCTGGCCGCGATGGTCGGCGCCGCGCCCGACGAGGCGCGGCTGCTGGTGGTGCCGCAGCCGCGCAACCGGGACCAGCGGTTCGCGTTCGCCGCCGAGCTGGCCGCGATCGTGCTGCCGTACCTGGACGAGTTCCGCGACCTGACCGAGGCGGTGCCGGTGGACCGGGGCCGCGACGTCCGCCACCGGTACGTCGACGCGCCGCAACTGCTGGTGCCGAACCCGGCCGGGATCACGTTCCTGCGGCTGTTCGGCCGCTCGACCCGGTTCCGCCGTACCGACGGCGACTATCCGGTGCACCAGTCGGTGCCGCTGCTCGGCCGCTGGCTGACGTTCTTCGCCGAGCGTGCCGAGCAGCCCGGCTCGTCGGCGTTGCTGGCGCTCACCGACGCGCTGACGTTGCACTGGGCGACCGGGCAGAGCGTGGTGGAGGATCTGCACCTGCCGGCGGTGCTGGGCTGGCTGGACCCGCCCGCCGGGCTGACCGGCGCCCAGGCGGCGGTCCGTGCCGAGGACCCGAAGAACTGCCCGCCGGCCGGGCCGGCCACCGACCCGGACTTCGACAACCGCCGGCTCGCCCCGGCGATCGAGGCGTACACCCGGGCCGAGGACGACCCGGCGGCCCGCGCGGCCGCGTACGACGAGCTCGCCGGCCTGTTGCGCGACCAGCTCGCGCCCACCTGGGAGCTGATGTGGCGCGGCGTCGGGCTGCTGCGGACGCTGCCGGCCGGCGCGCGGGTGACCGGCCGGTGGGCCGGTGACCGGGACGCGTTCACCGCGCACGCCGAGCACGTCGACGCCGGGGGCGGCCCGCAGCCGCGGCGCGACGGCGCGGTGGCGGCGGCGCTGCGGTTGCAGCGGCTGGAACGGGCGTCGACCGCGTGGGCGGTGCAGCGCGCCTACGACGATCCGCTGGTGATGGCCGAGCACCGGCTGTCCGGGGAGGCGTTCGTCGGCGAGGTGACGCTCGCCGACCCGGCGCGGGTGGACGACTCCGGCAAGCGGCCGGTGCTGCGCCCGCGCATCCAGGTGGTCACCACCGAGCCGGTGCCGATGCCGGTGGGCGCGACGCTGTACTCCCCGGCCCGCCCGGGGCAGAAGGCGAAGGTCGTGTTCGTGACGCCCGGCGGCGACGGCAAGACCGAGGTGGTGCTGGAACTGTCCGGCGGGATGGGCCGGGGGCTGACCGCGCCGCCCGGCAGCGTCCCCGAGGTGGGCGAGCGGATCTGCCTGACCAGCCTGTCCGACGGGTTCCTGCCGGGTGGCGCGTTCCCGGCGCCGGAGGAGACGCCGTGGACGCACGGCGGGCCGCCCGGCACGGCCGTCGCGCCGCCGGACCCGGCCCCGGCGGAGGACTGGTCCTGACCCGCGCGGCTCAGTCCAGGGCGGCGAGGGCCGTCCGTGCCTCGGCCGCCGTCGGCCGGTCCGGGTCCGCCGCCAGCAGCGCCTCCAGGCTCCGGCGGTACGCGACGTCGCGCGCCCGGTCGACAGGGGCCGCCACGTCCGGGGCGACGCCGCAGCCCTCCCAGTTGGTTCCGCTCGCGGCGTGCACGGGCCGGGCCACCGGCACCGTCAGTTCCAGGTGTGGGTGCAGCCGGTGCCCGACGCGGGGATGCGCGCCACCCCGGGTCGGCTCACCGACCACTGTGGCCCGGCCGAACTGCTGAAGGTCGTACGCCAGTTCCTCGCCGCCGGAGAACGTGACCGGACCGGCGAGCACGTGCACCGGCTTCTCCGGGGCGTACCGGGGGACCGGCAGCCAGGCGGCGCTCCAGAACTGGCGGGTGGCACCGGAGCGTTCGTGCATGGTGTGCAGATGCGTCGGCTCGGCGAAGAACCAGCCGCAGATCAGTGCCACCCCGTCCGGGCTGCCGCCCTCGGTGCCGCGCAGGTCGAGCAGGAGCGCGTCGGTGCCGGCGAGCAGCCGCAGCGCGGCGGTCAGCGCGTCGCCGGCCAGGTCGGGCGGGAACACGTACGGCTGGATCTCCAGCAGCCCGACGTTTCCCGGTAGCCGCTGCACCCGGGTCACGCCGCCCATGCCGAGCGCGGCGAGGCGCGCGAAGTGTTCCCCGGTCGGGTCGTCGGCCTCGTCGGACAGCAGCTGCTCGTGGTGCTTGAGCCGCAGGTGCAGGTCGCGGTTGGCCGACTGGAGGTCGGCGGTGACGAGCGCGCCGAGCGTGGCGGCGTCGCCTGCCTCGGCGTACGCGCCGGCGCCCAGGCGCTCGCGCAGCCGGCCGGCGATCCGGTCGGCGACGTCGGGCAGGACGTACTCGTCGGCGACCAGGGCGGCGGCCCGTTCGACGATGGCGGTGATCTGGTCCGGATCCATCGAGTCCCCGTTCTCGTGGTGGGCGAGAAGTAGAGCAGCCGGTTGACAAAAGCGTCAAGAGGACTAGACGCTTTCGCGGTGACCGACGATCCGCTGGAGATCCGCGACCCGGCCCAGTTCAAGGCGCTGGCCCACCCGTTCCGGCACCGGCTGCTGTTCGCGCTCGGAGCCGGTCCCGCCACGCTCAGCCGGCTCGCCGCCCGTCTCGGCGCGGCGAAGGGCACTGTGGCCCACCACCTGGCGGTGCTGACCGAGGCCGGCATGGTCCGCCCGGCACACAGCCGCCAGGTCCGGGGCGGCACCGAGCGCTACCACGAACGCACGTTCCGCCGCCTCGTCGGCGCCGGCACCGACGCGAGTGCCACCGCCGCGCTGCTCGGGGCGTACGCCGAGGAACTCGCCGGTGACACCGACCCGCTCGTGCACCTGCGACACCTGCGGCTCACGCCGGCCCAGGCCCAGCGCCTGCGATCCACGCTGGACGAACTGGTCGGTGAGGCCGAGGAGGCGCCGCCGGGGCAGCCGCGCTACGGCGTGCTGGTCTCCCTCTACCGGCACCCGCCTGCGGTCCGCTGACCGACAGTCGTCGACTCTGGCGGCAGTCCCCGGCGCTGGCTAGGCTTGCGCCGTCCGTCGTCCGGTCCTCGTCGTCGAGGGTGCACGTCTGGAAGAGAGCCGGAGCGCATCGTTGTATCCCAGCACGACGTGAGCCTCGCCGCCGCGGCGCCGGCCCGTCATCCGCTCGTCGGCCGTGTCGGACTTGTCGCGGCCGCCGTCGTCGTACTCGGGGAGATGGCCTGGCTGGCCGCCCGGCTGCCGGGCGCGGCGCTGGTGAGCGACGTCGGCGCGATGGCGGTGTCGAGCTGGGCGGCGGTGCTCTGCGTCGGCGCGGCGCGACGACAGCCGGCCGTGCTGCGCCGGTTCTGGGAACTGCTCGCCGCCACCATGGTGCTCGCCGCGCTCGGCCGCGCGGTGTGGACAGTGGAACGGCTCGGCGGGCTCGGCCTGCCTCACACTCCGCTGGTGGCGGGCCTGTTCGCCGCCGGCATCGTCACCGGCACCGGCGCGCTGCTGTGCTCCCGCACCGGCCCGCGCAGCGTGATCGGCCGGGCCCGCACCCTGCTCGACGGGGTGATCGTCGGGCTGGCCCTCATCCCGATCGGCTGGGTGGTGGTGTTCCACCGCATCACCGACGCCGAGCTGGCCGACCCGATGCGGACGTTCGGGCTGCTCTACCCGATGTTCGACCTGATGCAGCTCACCATCCTGGTGGCGGTGGCCGGTCCGGGCCGGCCGATGTGGCGGGCGCTCACCGTGATCGGTGCGGGCCTGGCGATCCGGTCCGGCGCGGACGCCGTCTACGTCTCGCTGGTCGCACGCGGCGACTACACGCCCGGGCACCCGGTCGACGTCTGCTGGCCGCTGAGCTACCTGCTGGTCGGCCTGGCCACCCGCTATCCGCCTCCGTCCGACGGGGACGGCGAGGACGACCTGGTCGACTCGCCGCTGCCGCCGTGGTGGCGGGTCGCCTTGCCGTACCTGCCGGTGGGCGGCGCGATCGTCGCGGTCCTGCTGTCCCGGCAGCCCAGCGGGCAGACCCCGCAGGTGGTCTTCGTCGGCATGATGGGCCTGCTCGGGGTGCTGGCGCTGCGCCAGGGGCTGGCCGCGAACGAGAACCTGCGGCTGGTCGGCCGGCTGCGCCGGCTCGCGTACTCCGACCAGCTCACCGGCCTGCCCAACCGGCTGACGTTCGTCCGGCGGCTGCGGCGGGCGTTGCGCGCCGGCGGCCCGGTCGCCGTGGTGCTGCTCGACCTGGACGGCTTCAAGCAGGTGAACGACAGGTTCGGGCACGCCGCCGGGGACCGGCTGCTCACCGCCACCGCGGAACGCATGCGGGACGCGGTCGGCCCGGACGGGATGATCGCCCGGCTCGGCGGCGACGAGTTCGCGGTGCTGGTGGCCGGGGAACGTCAGGTGTCACCGGAGCGGCTCGCGGTCCGGCTCCTGGCCGCCCTGGAACCGCTGCCGGGCGAGGAGGACCTCGGCGTCCACCCGTCGGCGAGCATCGGCATCGCCGAGTACGGGCCGCAGCACACCTCGCACACCGACCTGCTCCGCGACGCCGACATCGCCATGTACGCGGCGAAGGCCGCCGGCAAGGCCGCGTACCGCACGTGCACGCCGGAGCTGCGCGAGTCGGCGGTCAGCCGGGCCGAGCTGATCGCCGACCTGCGCCGCGCGGTGGACGAGGGCCAGTTGCTGATGGAGTTCCAGCCGATCGTCGACCTGGACACCGGCACGGTACGCAGCGCGGAGGCGCTGGTGCGCTGGCGGCATCCCCGGCTGGGCGTGCTGACCCCGGCGCGGTTCCTGCCACTGGCTGAGGAGACCGGGCTGATCGTGGCCATCGACAGGTGGGTCATCCACGAGGCGTGCCGGGCGGCGGCCACCTGGCGCGAGCACGCGCCCGACGTGACCGTGGCGGTGAACATCGCCGCCGCCCACCTGTGCCGGCCCGACCTGATCGCCACCGTCACCGGCGCGGTCGGCGCGGCCGGTCTGCCGCCCCGCGCGCTCACCCTGGAACTGACCGAGTCGGCGCTGATCGAAGGCAGCGAGTCGGTGCTCGACCGGCTGTCCCAGCTACGTGACCTCGGCATCCGCATCGCCATCGACGACTTCGGCACCGGTTACTCGTCGCTGAGCTATCTGCACCGCATCCCGGCCACCGAGCTGAAGATCGACAGGTCGTTCGTGTCCCGGCTGGACGCCGGCGACGCCCGCGCGTACGCCACAGTCGAGATGGTGAACCGGCTGGCCGGCGCGTTCGACCTGGCCGTGGTCGCCGAGGGGGTGGAGACCGTCGCGCAGCACGCGGCGGTCACCGCGATCGGCTGCCGGCAGGGTCAGGGCTGGCGGTACGGCCGCCCGGCCGCCCTGCCGGACCTGCTTCCCGCGCTGTCCGGCGCGGGCGCCGGGCGCTGACCGGCCCGGGTCCACGGGGGCCGAAGGTCCCGGACGGGACAGGGGATTCGACCCTGCTCACCGGCGGTCCGCCACCGCCATGATAGTTCTCGTCAACAAGACGAACACACCCTCCACACGGGAGCTTGATATGAAGCGACGGACTCTCGACCTGCTGTTCAGCATCGGTGGGCTGGGCCTGGCGGTCCTGCTGCTCGTCGTCGGCGTCGTCCTGACGACGAACGCCAACTTCGCCAACGACTACGTACGCAGCCAGCTCGGCGAGCAGAACATCACCTTCACCCCGGCGGACAAGCTCTCCGACGAGGAGAAGAAGTCGGACTGCCTGCGCGAGTACGCCGGCCAGAAGATGACCACCGGCAAGCAGGCCGAGTGCTACGCCAACGAGTACATCGGCCTGCACCTGAAGAACATGGCCGGTGGCAAGACCTACGCCGACCTGGGCGAGCCGCAGAGCGCGCTGCGTGAGCAGGTGGCCCAGGCCGAGCAGAGCAACGCCGCCAACCTGGCCGACCTGCAGAAGCAGCTCGCCGAGGTGACCGCCCAGCGGGAGACCGTGTTCAAGGGTGAGACGCTGCGCGGCCTGCTGCTCACCTCGTACGGCTTCAGCGAGTTCGGCCGCAAGGCCGAGCAGGGCGCCCTGGCCATGTACCTCGGCGCGGGCCTGCTCCTGCTGCTCTCGGCCGCCGGCCTGGTGCACGCCGTCCGCACCCCGCCGAATGCGACCTTCGCCGCCCCGGAGAAGGAGAAGGTCACCAACTGACCGCACCGACGACGCCCCCGGCCGATCATGGTCGGGGGCGTCTTGCTGTCCGGCTTGACCCTCACGCAGCGGGAGGCGGGAGTCTTTGTCGCGGAAGGGAGGGAACCATGCCGTACACGGTGGGACAGGTGGCGCGGGCGGCCCGGGTGACGGTCCGGACGCTGCACCACTACGACGAGATCGGGCTGCTGCGGCCCAGCGGGCGCACGCCGGCGGGCTACCGCCGCTACGAGGAGGCCGACCTGGACCGGTTGCAGCTCATCCGGTACTACCGCGAGCTGGGGTTCCCGCTGGAGGAGATCGCCGAGATCCTGGACGATCCGGACTCCGACCCGGTGGCGCACCTGCGCCGGCAGCACGAGCTGCTGTCCGGGCGGATCGGGAAGCTGCAGGAGATGGTCGCGGCGATCGAACACGCGATGGAGGCGAGGACGTTGGGGATCCAGTTGACGCCGGAGGAGCGGTTCGAGGTGTTCGGGGACTTCGACCCGGACGAGCACGCAGAGGAGGCCGAGCAGCGCTGGGGCGGCACCGAGGCGTACCGGCAGTCGCAGGAGCGCGCGGGCCGCTACTCGAAGGAGGACTGGCTGCGCAACAAGGCGGAGAACGAGGACTGGGGGCGGCGGTTCGCCGCGCTGATGGAATCGGGCGCGCCCGCTGACGGCCCGGAGGCGATGGCGCTGGCCGAGGAGCACCGGCAGCTCATCACCAAGTGGTGGTACGACTGCTCGTACGAGATCCACACCGGCCTGGCCGACATGTACGTGGCGGATCCGCGGTTCACCGCGTACTTCGAGGCGCTGCGGCCGGGGATGGCCGCGTACCTGAACGAGGCGATCCACGCCAACGCGATCACCCGGTCCTGACCGGGAGCGGGTGGCAGGATGGCCGGCATGCTCATCGTCGCCGGCACCCTCTACGTCGATCCGGCCCGGCGGGACGCCTACCTGGCGTCCTGCGAGGCCGCCGTCCGCGCGGCCCGGGATGCGCCCGGCTGCGTCGACTTCGCGGTCAGCGCCGACCTGGTCGAGCCGGGCCGGATCAACGTCTACGAGCGGTGGGAGTCCGACGAGCAGTTGCTGGCGTTCCGGGGCTCCGGCCCGGAGGCCGAGCAGGTGGCGGAGATCCTCGGCGCCGAGGTGCACAAGTTCCGCATCTCCGGCGTCGAGGCTCCCTGACCGTCGCTAGATGAAGACGTCGAGCAGTAGGACGCCGAGGAAGCCGACCACCGAGATGATGGTCTCCATCACCGACCAGCTCTTGATGGTCTGCCCGACGGTCAGCCCGAAGTACTCCTTCACCAGCCAGAAGCCGGCGTCGTTGACGTGGGAGAAGAACAGCGACCCGCAGCCGATGGCCAGCGCCAGCAACGCCACCTCGGGGCCGGCGAGCGTGTCGGCCAGCGGCGCGACGATCCCGGCGGCGGTGATGGTGGCGACCGTGGCCGAGCCGGTGGCGACCCGGATGCCGACCGCCACCAGCCAGCCGAGCAGCAGCGGCGAGAGGTTCGCGCCGTCGGCGGCGTTCGCGACCAGGTCGCCCACGCCGGCATCGACGAGCACCTGCTTGAAGCCGCCGCCGGCGGCGACGATCAGCAGGATGCCGGCGATCGGCGGCAGCGAGCCGCCGAGGAAACCGGAGACCTGGGTACGGCTGAAGCCGGACCGGTAGCCCAGGAAGATCATCGCGAAGATGACGCCTGCGAGCAGGGCGATGATCGGGGTGCCGACGATGTCCAGCGCCTTGCGGCCGGTGGTGTCCTCGCCGAGCGTCAGCTCGCCGATCGCCCGCAGCAGCATCAGCACCACCGGCAGCAGCACCGTCACCACTGCCGCCCAGAGCGCCGGGGAGCGGCGCGAGCGCCGTCCGGCCGGCTCGTCGATCGCGCCGCCGGGCCGTCCGGTGCCCGGGTTGACCAGGTCGTCCTCGGTGACCAGGTCGCCGTCGGCGTCGAGCCGCCCGTCACCGGGCCGGGTGGGGCTGCGGTCATCGGTGTCGCGCCGGGTCGGCAGCAGCTCGGCCGGTGCGGTGGCCGGCACGTACCGGGCGATGAAGTTGCCGAAGACCGGACCGGCGATGATCACCGTGGGAATCGCCACCAGCAGGCCCAGCGCCAGCGTCTGACCCAGGTTGGCGCCGAGCGCGTCGATCGCCACCAGCGGGCCGGGGTGCGGCGGCACCAGGCCGTGCAGCACCGACAGGCCGGCGAGCGCGGGAATGCCGATCTTGATCAGCGGCACGTTCACCCGCAGCGAGACGAGCAGCACGATCGGCACCAGCAGCACCACGCCGACCTCGAAGAACAGCGGCAGGCCGATGAGTGCGGCCACGCCGGCCATCGCCCAGGGCAGCGCGGTCCCGGAGACCCGGCCGACCACCCGTTCCACGATGCCGTCCGCGCCGCCGGACTCGGCCAGCAGGCCGCCGATCATCGCGCCGAGCGCGATCAGCAGGCCCACCCCGCCGACTGTGGAGCCGACGCCGCCGCTGAACGAGGTGACGATCTTGTCGACGGGTACGGCGGCGACCACGCCGAGCACCGCCGCGCCGAGGATCAGCGCGAGGAACGGGTGCACCTTGCCCCACGCGATGAGCAGCACCACAGCGGCGATGCCGAGCAGGGCCGCGAGGACGAGCTGGGTGTCACCGGCGTTCGTGAGCGGTTCCGCCGGTGCGGCGAGCAGTGTGACCACGGCTGTCACGCCCTTCGGTCGTCAGCGGGGTGGTGCGGTGGGTGGTGGTTCCGGCGGCAGGCTCGGCGCCATCCGCCGCAGGGACGCGAACGTGGGTACGAGCGCGTCGTACAGCTCGGAGAAGAGCGGAAGCAGTGCCGCGTACGTGGCGGCGGAGGCGGGATCCGGGCGGACCGTCTCCTCGATCCGGACCAGGTCGGCGGCGACCTCGATCGATTCGATGAGGCCGAGCGCCTGCATGCCGAGCAGCGCCGCGCCGAAGCCGGACCCCTCGTGCCCGGCGGGGAACCGCACCGGCATGCCGAGCGCGTCGGCGAGGATCTGCCGCCACAAGGCGCTGCGCGCGAAGCCGCCGCTGGCGCGGACCTCGCGTACCTCGTTCCCGGCCGCCCGAACCGAGGCGAGGACCAGGGCGAGCTGCTGGCAGACGCCCTCCAGCGCGGCCCGGACCAGGTGCGGCCGGCCGTGGCCGTGGGTCAGCCCGACGTACGCGCCGCGCGGCAGCGCGCTCCAGTGCGGTGCCCGCTCGCTCAGCAGGTACGGCAGCATGATCAGCCCGCCGGAGCCGACCGGCGCGGTGGCGGCCAGGGCGAGCAGTTCCTCCTCGGCGTGCTCGCCCAGCTCGGGGGCGAGCGCGTCGTTCGCCCACTGGAGCACGATCCCGCCGTTGTTGATCGCGCCGCCGACCACCCAGCGGTCCTCGGTGAGCGCGTAGCAGAAGACGCCGCCGAGCGGGTCCACGCCGGGGCGTTCCACCATCACCCGCATCGCGCCGCTGGTGCCGATCGAGCAGGCCACCACGCCGGGGCGGACCGCGCCGAGGCCCAGGTTCGCCAGTGGCCCGTCCCCGGCGCCCACCACGAGCGGGGTGTCCGCCGGCAGCCCGGTGGCCCGCGCCGCCTCCGGGGTGAGCCCGGGCAGCACGTAGGTGGTGGGTACGAGATGGGGAAGCTGCTCCTCGGTGATGCCGGCGATGCGCAGCGCCTCGGCGTCCCAGGCCAGCTTGTGGATGTCCATCAGGCCGGTGGCGGACGCGACCGAGTGGTCGGTGACGAGCGCGTCGGCGAGCCGCCGCAGCACCAGATCCTTGATGCCGACCCAGTGCGCGACCCGCTCGTGCAGTTTCGGTTCCTGCTCGGCGAACCACACCAGCTTGGGCAGCGGCGCCATCGGGTGCACCGGGGTGCCGGTGCGCCGGTGCAGGGCGAGCCCGGACGGCGCGGCCCGCAGGCGTTCGGCCTGCGCGCTGGCCCGCGAGTCGGCCCAGGTGATCGACGGGGTCAGCGGGGTGCCGTCGGCGTCCAGCCCGATCAGGCTGTGCATGGCGGTGCTGAACGACAGGCCGGCCACCGGTACGCGCAGCTCGTCCACGACCGCGCGGATCACGCCGAGCACGGCTTGATGAATGAGGTCCGGATCCTGCTCGGCCCAGCCCGGGTTCGGCTCCTCCAGCGGGTAGCCGATCGAGTGGCTGGCCAGTTGCCGGCCTGTGGTGTCGAACGCGACGGCCTTGGAGCTGGTGGTGCCGATGTCCACACCCACCACCACGGCCGGGTCGCCCACCGGTGCACCTCCTCGCCGCCCGGGGGCCGCGCTCCGCCCCGCCGTTGCGGCTGACGTTACCGACGTGCCCCCGCGCGCGCATGACGAAGCGGGACCGCCCGGAGCCGGTGCCACGGAACGTGAATCGACGCGCGAGTTTCCGCCGATTGTGTAGGTCAATCAGCCGATCGGTCTAATTGGCGACTTTCGCGTGTCTTGGTACCCATCCCGCGTCGTTGACATGAATGACACCCCGATTGGTGGGCTCGCGCGGCGGAGGAGTCGGCGTGGCGAAGACTGATTCGACGGGTTCCACATGGCGGTACCGGTGGGCGCACCGGCAGAACGAGCGGCGACGGCGGGCCTTCCGCGCCGCCGACGAGGCGTGGCGACGCCGCGACGAGGAGCTGCGCCGCCTGCGTACGCTCGCGGTGTCCTTCCACGGCTCGACCCAGGCGGGCGTCGGCCTGCCGATGGAGCTTGCCCCCGGCGAGGTGGTCTTCTGGACGCTCCCGGCCGCGCAACTGGTCGAGGTACGGCACACCGCGGTGCTGCCCGCCCCCGAACTGACAGTCGACCCCGACCCATCCGTGCTGCGTCCACGGCGCCCCGAGGGCGTCAGGGTGGTCGACGCCGGGCTCGCCGTGCTCACCAACCGGCGCCTGGTGCTGCTCGGCGGGCGCGGCCGGCGCGACTGGGCGTACGGCCGGATGACCGGCCTGTCCCACGACCCCGGCGCACCGGTCACCCTGATCCAGGTGCTGGACCGGCGGCGTACCTCCGGGTTGCTGCTGCCCACCGGCGCGGCGGCCGACTTCCGGTTCACGCTCACGCTGGCGTTCGCCGACGCGATCGAGCAGCGCGCGGCGGTAGTGGCCGAGCTGGACGAGCTGATCGCGGAGCACACCGCGGCACGGCCCGAACGCCCCGCTGTGCTCACCCCCGCCCAGGCCCGCGTCACCGCGCTGGTGCCCGGCGGCCGGCGCACGGTGGCGGTCGGCGCGGCGCTCGCGCTGATCGTGCCGGCGATGCTCATCGAGTCCAACCCGCCCACCCGGGCCGGCTCGGAGCGGGCCGCCGCCGCGACGCCGGCTGCCAGCGTCACCCCCGCCCCACCGCAGCACGTCGCACCCGCCGTCCAGGTCCGGCCCACCACGAGCCCCGAGCCGTCCCGCGCCCGTCCCGCGCCGTCGCGCGGCACGCCGCAGCCGCCGGTCGAGCGCCGCTGCGGCGCCCCGGCGAACCCCTTCGGGTACGACTTCTGCGGCGGCCAGCGCATTCGCCGGCCGGCTGCCGGAGTGTGCGACTGGTTCGAGTGCGTACCGGGGTTCTGGTCCGACCGCGGCTGGCTGGTGCAGTGCCGTGACGGCGCGGTCAGCCGCAGCGGCGGGCAGCGCGACGTGTGCGCCGGTCACAAGGGGTTCCGCCGGACCGTCTGGCGCTGACGGCGGTCAGGCCACCGGGCGGGGCGTGACACGCAGCGGCAGCAGCCCGGCCAGCACCAGCGTGGCGCCCACGGGCAGCAGGTCGAGGTTCACCGCGATCGCCAGGAACCCGGCGAGCACCAGCACCGGCGCCCACACCGGCAGCAGCCGGGCCGCCGCCGCCCGGTACAGCAGCACCAGCAGGCCGACCTCGAACAGCAGCGGTCCGCCGTACAGCACCAGGCCGGGCGTGGGCACCGCGTCGGCGAAGCGCGGGAGCAGGTCACCGAGGATCACCCAGACGAAGGCGGCGGCGCCGACCAGGCCGGCCGGCGCGGCCACGTCGTCGAGCGTCCGCAACCGCGGCGAGCGGGTACGCAGCAGGCCGTGCAGCCCGACGATCAGCGCGGCGAAACCGAGCACGCCGAGCAGGAACAGGGTGTGCCCGGTGTTCCAGGCCCAGGCTCCCTTGTCGCTGTGCCCGTCCTGGCGGTCGAGCAGGCGCAGCAGGCCGTAGCCGAGCAGCAGCGCCGCCGACGCCACGGCGACCGGGCGCACCCACTGGTACGGGCGTGTACGGGAATCGATGAGGCTCATCGCCTCAGCGTTCCGCCCGCCGGTGCGCGGGGCATCCGGGTCCGGTCCCGCACCGGACCCGGATCAATCCGCTCGCCTCCCGTAGGGGTGCCCGGATACCGTCCGGCCGTGTCCCGCACCGTCACGCTGGTCCTGCTCGACGCCGCCGGCCGCCCGCTCGGCGCGTTGCCTCCGTTCGGCGTACCGGAGCCGTGGTGGCAGGAGGTCCATTCGATCGTCGACACGGTCCGGCAGAGCCACGGGCTGGAGGTCGCGGTGCTGCGGCTGCTCGACGCCGACCGTCCCGCGCCTCCCGGCGGCCACGTCCGCTACCTGGCGCAAGCAGTCGACGCGCCCGCCGTACCCCTGGAACCGGCGACCGTGGACCTGGCGCCGCACCCGCTGCGCCAGCCGTGGGCGGACGCCGGCGGTCCGGCCCGCAGCGTCGCATGGGCGACCGGCGAGCTGAGCCGGCTCGGCCGCCGGGTGACGGCGGTGGCGCAGCAGCGCACCTGGAACCTCTCCGCCATCTGGCGCCTGGACACCACCCAGGGGCCGGCGTGGCTGAAGCAGCTCCCCCCGTTCTCCCGCCACGAGCCCATGGTCCTGGCCTTCCCCGGTGATCAAGGAGTTGGTGTCGGTGTAGGTCTTCCTGGTGACACGAACTCCTTGGTCAACGGGCCGGTGGTGCTCGCCGCCGATCGGGAGGGGCGGATGCTGCTGGCGGACGTGCCGGGGGAGGACCGGTACGGGGC
The DNA here is from genome assembly GCF_057196585.1 of Micromonospora sp. ATLC20. Classification (NCBI taxonomy): domain Bacteria; kingdom Bacillati; phylum Actinomycetota; class Actinomycetes; order Micromonosporales; family Micromonosporaceae; genus Micromonospora; species Micromonospora sp. ATLC20. Next base: position 18,340 of record NZ_JBXUOV010000041.1, on the reverse strand, counting down.
CGGGGAAGGGGAGCGGGCCGCCGTCGCGGCGGAGCATCACTCGGTGCAACTGCGGGCGTGCGGGGTCGTCGACGAACTGGTCGCGGCCGGGGTGCCCGACCTGCGCGGGGCGGGGCTCGCGGGCTGGATCCGGGAACGGCTCGCCGGGCACGACGTGTCGGCCGCCGCCGGTCTGCTCGACGGGCACGACGTGTCGGCCGCCGCCGGTCTGCTCGACGGGCTCGATCGGCGGTTACGGCAGGTCGGCGACTGCGGCCTGCCCGACACGCTCGTGCACGGTGACCTGCACCCCGGCAACGTGCGCGGCGACGACGGACGCCGGACGGTGATCGACTGGGCGGACTCGTTCGTCGGTCACCCCGCCTTCGACATCCTGCGCCTCACCGAGGACGTCGACGCGGACGCCGCCGCCCGGCTGGTCGACGGGTGGGCGCGGCGGTGGCGGGCCGACGTGCCCGGCAGCGACCCGCACCGGGCCGTCGACCTGCTCCGGCCGGTCGCGCCGCTGCGGCTGGCCGCCGTGTACGCGATGTTCCTCGCCGCGATCGAGCCGAGCGAGCACCCGTACCACGTACACGACGTGCCGGCCGCGCTGGCGCGAGCGGCGGCGGTGGCGCGCCTCTAGACCCGGCGCACCGGGATCCACAGCTCCGCGTCGGCGGTGCCACCGTCCTCGGCGACCCGGACCCGGGAGATCTCCGGCCCCGGCCTGGTCTCGTACGGGTTGGACGGGAACCACGACGTGAACACCGCCCGCCACAGGTGCTGCACCGCCACCGGGAACGCCCCGGAACTGGAGAACACCGCCCAGTCGCCGGCCTCGACCGGCAGGCTGCGCAGGTCGTCCGGCACGTCCGCGCCGGTGACCGCCGCGTACCAGTAGTCCAGCTCGGCGCCCTCGTCGCGGGCACCGGCCAGCTCGGCGCTGACGTTGACGATCCCGCGCGGCTCCTGGTCGGACAGCGCCTCGATGCGGCGGACGGTGGCCGGGTCGATGCCCCTGACGAACGCCACGATGTGCGGGTTCATCCCCTCGTGCACGAGCGGCACCCGCGCCGTCAACCCGGCGAGCCGGAAGGCGTCCTTGGTCACGATCCGGTAGTCCATGCTGGTGTTCCCTTCGACGACGAGCCGGAAGGACAGCCGGGGCTGGGACCGCAGCACCGCACCGGCCTGCCGGGCCTGCGTCGGCCCGACGCCGTGCACGGCCCGGAACGCGCGGGCGAACGCCTCGTTCGAGCCGTACCCCCAGCGGACCGCCACGTCGAGCAGCGACTCCCGGCCGGCGAGCACGTCGGCGCCCGCCAGCGTCATCCGGCGACGGCGCACGTACTCCGACAGCGGCAGCCCGGCCAGCGCCGAGAACAGCCGGCCGAAGTGGTGTTCCGACACGCCCGCGATCCGGGCCAGCGCGGCCACGTCGAGCGGCTGGTCGAGCCGCTGTTCGAGGTGGTCCAGCGCGGCGTTGAGCCGATCCAGCACCCGATGTTCCTTCCTGGTGACGCCTTCGACGCTAGGTTCCCGGCCGACCGCCGACCCGATCACACCGGACCCGGTCCGGTCGCCTCATCGACACTGGCGAGCGTGTCGCATCATGGCGTGGTGATCTTCCGGAAGCGGCACCACAAGAAAAAGAAGAGCCGGGACTGGTGCAACTGCGACGTGCCCACCTGTGACGGTCCGGGCTGCTGCGACCTGGGCCTCTTCTCGATGCTGCTCACTCTCGGTTCGGTGACCGCGGGCGTCGTCCGGCGGCCCGCCGTGGATCGCGCCGGCCGGGCCGCCATCCTCGGTTACCGGCGCTGGCTGTCGCACCGCTGGCCGGCGACCTGCCGCTACACGCCCACGTGCAGCGCGTACGGGCTGGCCGCGGTGGAGCGGTACGGGCTGGCGGTGGGCGGTCGGATGGCCGCCGACCGGGTACGCCGATGCCGTCCCGACGTGCCGCACGGCACCCACGACCCGTTGCGCTGACTCTGATCGGTGCGCCCCGCGTGTCGGCCGGCCGTCACCCGACCGACGTGGGGCTGCCGAAGACGACAGGTACGCCGGGGGAGTAGAGCACGCTCACCGGCGGCCCGTCCGGTGCGGGCAGGCCGCCGGCGGTGACCAGTTCGTCGTCCAGGTCGAGCAGTTCGGCGTGGTGCAGCGGCCACTGTGGATGCCAGTTCGGCACGTGCCGGGTGCTGCCGTACGCGCGGGTGTGCAGGCCCCAGCGCGCGGTGAGGAAGTGTTCCAGCGGCGTCGGCTCGGCGATCGGCGCGCCGACACGCAGCGTCATCCGGCTGGTCGCGCCGGACGGACCGGGCCAGCGGCGGCGGCACCGGTAGGTGAGCGTGTCGCCGGAGCGGTCCAGCCGCATCGCCGACCACTTGTACGGCAGGCGCAGGCTCATCTGCGCCACCAGCACGGGCACCAGCCGGGACGCGTCGAGCGAGCGGAACACGACAGCGCGCCGCCCCGAGCCGTCGACGGAGTAGAGCCGGACGTTCGTCTCCCAGAAGGTGCCGAAGTAGGGCACGCCCGGACCTCGCCCGAGCCCCAGCCCGACCATCCGGAAGCCGATCAGCCCGACGTAGGTGAGCCCGTCGAACGTGTCCGGCCGGGTGCCTGCGGGCAGCAGCGGCGCCACCCGTTCCGGCGGGACCGCCCAGTGCAGGAACGTCAGGTCGTGCCAGCGCTGCGCCAGCCAGGCCCGGCGGATGGCGCGTACCGGAGCGTGCTCGACCGGCTCGATCTCCACCGGTCCATCCTGCCTCGCCGACACAACGGACTCACTCCGGGCGGTGGCAGACCGCCTCGACGTTGTTGCCGTCCGGGTCGCGGACGAACGCGCCGTAGTAGCCGGCGTGGTATTCCGGCCACTCCTTCGGCGCGTGCAGGACCTCCGCGCCCGCTGCCACCGCCGCGTCGTGGAACGCCCGCACCGTCGCGCGGTCGGCCGCGGTGAACGCGATGTGCACGGGCACCGGCGTGGCGCCGGAGGGCGCGGGCTCCACCCAGAAGTCGGGTGCGTCGACCCCGTAGCCGATCGGGCCGGGCTCCATCAGCCGACGCGCGCCCAGCGGGGCCAGCACCGTGTCGTAGAAGGCGCCGCTGGCCGCCAGGTCGCGCACTGCTACGGAGAAGTGGTCGAGCACGTCGCCTCCCGTGGTCGTCGTTGACCGCCCCAGGCTACGAGCCGCATCCGACACTTCCGCCGCCCGGTTTTCGTCGCGCCCGCCGCCGCCGGGCAGCCGTCGCGGTGACGCCAGCCGTCGTCGAGCGCCTGGGCTCGGTGGTCCAGCCTCGTTGAAGACGTATGCCGTCGAGAGCGATATGCCTCAGAGTCATAATCATGACTCTGAGGCATATCGCTTCTGCCTCTATGTGTTTCCGGCGGCGGTAAGGACCGCTGGGTGGGACGCGCGTCGTCGCCGCGCCGTGTCCGCGACGATCAGCAGGCCGGGCACCGCGCCGAGCAGCCAGATCGCGCAGACCGGCCAGTGGATCAACTCGCCCGCCGCGCCCCGGATCTCCGGTACGTCACCCGCACTGTCGCCACCCAGGAATAGGCGGCGGCGTCGTTGCCGTAGTCGCCCGGCGGGACGGAGACCGGCTCGGCCACCCGGATCATCGACGAAAGTCCGCGAGCCGTCCGAAAGGGATTGCTCACGCAGCGTAGGATCGCGTGCGACACAGCCGAACACACGGGGGAAACGATGTTCGAGCGCCTGGGCAGATTCGTCGTGGGCAAGGCCTGGTGGGTGATCGGCGGCTGGGTCGTCGCCGCGATCGCGATCATCGCCGCCAGCCCTTCGCTGAGCGACATCACCTCCGCGGACCAGGAGAGCTTCCTGCCGCGTTCCTACGAGTCGGTGCAGGCCACCGAGTTGGGCGCGAAGTCGTTCCCGCAGGCCGCCACCGCCACCGCCACAGTCGTGGTCAAGCGCAGCGACGGCAAGCCGCTTACCCCGGCCGACGAGGCGCGCGTGGGGCAGCTCGCCACCGCGCTCAAGGCCCGGAACATCCCGCAGACCTCCGGCTACCTCACCGGCCCGCAGGCCGTCGCGCCGGACAAGTCGGTGCAGGTGGTCACCGTCGGTCTCGACGCCGACAGCCCCGACGACCCGGGCCTGCTCGACGCGGTACGCGACCTGCGCGCCGCCCTCGGGCCGGACCTGTCCGGCAGCGGCCTGACCGCCGGGGTGGCCGGGGACGTGGCGAGCTTCGTCGACAACGAGGACACGTTCAACGACGCGTTCGCCGTCGTCGGCGTCGCCACCATCGTCCTCATCATCGGGCTGATCCTGATCATCTTCCGCAGCCCGATCGCCGCGCTGCTGCCGGTGGTGGTCATCAGCGTCGTCATGTCCGTCACCACCGGGCTGGTCGCGGCCGCCGGCAAGGCGTTCGACCTCAACGTCAGCCAGGACCTGCAGACCATCCTGCTGATCGTGCTGTTCGGCATCGGCACCGACTACATCCTGTTCCTGCTGTTCCGCTACCGCGAGCGGCTGCGCGCCGGCGACGACAAGCGCACCGCGATGGTCGTCTCGGTGCAGCGGGTCGGCGAGGTCATCACGTCCGCCGCCGGTGCGGTCATCGTGGCGTTCCTGGTGCTGCTGCTCGCCTCGCTCGGCTTCTTCGGCTCGCTCGGTCCGGCGCTCGCCATCGCCGTCGGCGTCATGCTCGTCACCTCGCTGACCCTGATCCCGGCGCTCGTGTCGCTGCTCGGCCGGTGGGTGTTCTGGCCGTCGAAGGCGTGGCAGCGCCCGCCCAAGGCGACCCTGTCCCGGCGGCTCGGCGCGGTCGTCGGACGCCGCCCGGCGATCGTGGCAGCGGCCTCCGGCGCGCTGCTCGTGGCGCTCGCCGCCGGGGTGCTCGGCTACAAGGCCGACTACGACTTCGGGGCCGGCTTCCCGCAGGACACCGAGTCGGCGCGGGCGGCCCAGGACCTCCAGCGCGGCTTCGCCGCCGGGGCGCTCGCGCCCACCGAGGTCTACCTGACCACCGGCAACGGCACCCCGCTCACCGAGCAGCAGGTGAACGACTTCGCCGCCGCGTCGGCCCGCGCACCGGGTGTCGGGCAGGCGCAGCCGCCGGAGCGCAGCGCCACCGACCCGAGCGTCGTCCGGATCAACCTGCTGCTGAACGAGAACCCGATGTCGAACGAGGCGATCACGCTCGTGCGCGACGACCTGCGAAAGGCGGTGCACGAGGCGGCTCCGCCGGGCACCAAGGCACTCGTCGGCGGCACCACGGCGATCTTCGCGGACATCAACTCGGCGAACAACAGGGACCTGTCGGTGATCCTGCCGGTCGCCGCACTCCTGATCGCGATCATCCTGGCGCTGCTGCTGCGCAGCCTCGTCGCGCCGGTCTACCTGGTGATCGCGGTGCTCCTCAACTTCGCCGCCACGCTCGGCGCCACCGTCTACGTGTTCCAGGGACTCCAGGGCAACCCGGGCGTGACGTTCCAGCTGCCGATCATCCTCTATCTGTTCGTGGTGGCGATCGGCACCGACTACAACATCCTGATGATCGCCCGGCTCCGGGAGGAGGCGCGCGAGGGCCACGAACCGCACCAGGCCGCCGCGATCGGGGTGGAACACGCCGGCCCGACAGTCGCCGCCGCAGGGCTGATCCTGGCCGGCACGTTCGGGGTGCTGATGCTCGCGCCGATCTCGTTCCTCCAGCAGATGGGCTTCGCGGTGGCGATCGGGATCGTGCTGTCCGCGTTCGTCATGTCGATGTTCTTCGTACCGGCGCTGACCGGGCTGATCGGCCACAAGGCGTGGTGGCCGGGGCACGGCGACGAACGACGCAACGGCGGCGGCCGGCACGCGGCACCCGAACCGGCGGACGCGGCGTCGGCCTGACTGTGACCCGCCCCGGCGCGGCTCAGCCCTCGCCGGGGCGGACCAGCCCGCTCTCGTACGCGATGACGACGAGCTGCGCCCGGTCGCGGGCGTTCAGCTTCTGGAGCAGCCGGCTCACGTAGGTGCGGGCGGTGTCCGGGCTCAGGAACAACGCCTGCCCGATCTCGGTGTTGGACCGTCCGGCGCCCACCTGCGCCAGCACGTCCCGTTCCCGGGCGGTCAGTCCGGCCAGCCGCGTCGGGTCGGCCACCGGTGAACGGGCCGCCGCGGCCAGCACCCGCCGGGTGACGGCGGGGGAGAGCAGCGCGTCGCCACCGGCCACGGTCCGGACCGCGTCCCGCAGCGCGTCGGGCGGGGTGTCCTTGAGCAGGAAACCGGCGGCCCCGGCACGGATCGCCTCGAACAGGTACTCGTCGTCGTCGAACGTGGTGAGCATGACCACCTGCACGCCATGCAGCGTCGGGTCGGTCAGGATCCGCCGGGTCGCCGCCAGGCCGTCCCCGCCGGGCATCCGGACGTCCATCAGCACGATGTCGGGGCGCTGCTCCCGTACCACGGAGAGGCCGCTGCCGCCGTCGCCCGCCTCGCCCACCACCTCGATGTCCGGCGCCCGGTCGAGCAGCGCGCGCAGACCGGTGCGGACCAGGTGCTGGTCGTCGACGAGGACGACCCGGATCGGGTTCACGCGGCGACTCCCGTCAGTGGCAGGTGGACCGACACCCGGAAGCCGGCGGTGCCGCCCGCACCGGTGCTGCCGGTTTGGACGGTGCCGGTTTCTACGGTGCCGCCGAGCAGGGCTACCCGTTCGGCCATGCCGCGCAGGCCCTGGCCCGTCCCGTCCCCGGCGGGCGGACCGCCGCGACCGTCGTCCACCACCTCCAACGCGAGCCGGCCGGGCGTGGCGCGGACCGTCACGGTGACCCGGGTGGCCTCGGCATGCCGCAGGACGTTCGTCAGCGCCTCCTGTACGACCCGGTAGACGGTGCTGCCCACCACCGCCGGAAGCGTGTCCACCGGACCCTCGATCCGCAGGTCGACCGCCAGCCCACTTCGGCGTACGCCGTCCACGAGCGCCGGAAGCTGGTCGAAGCCGGGGACCGGTTCCCGCAGCCCGGGTTCGCGGCGCAGCGTGCCGAGCGTCGCCCGCAACTCCGCCATCGCGCTGCCGCTCACCGACCGGATCGCTGCGAGCGCGCCCTCCGCCTGCGCCGGATCGCTGTCGGCGAGCGCCTCCCGGGCGACTGCCGACTGCAACGTGATCACCGACATGGTGTGCCCGAGCGTGTCGTGCACCTCCCGGGCGATACGCAGCCGTTCCGCCTCGACCTGACGGGCAGCCTCCCGGTGCCGCTCCTCGTCTGCGGCGACCGCCTGCCGGACCAGCGCGGCCCGCAGCGACCGCCGGTTGCGTACCGCGTCGCCGAGGGCGATGACGGCGAGCAGCAACGCCGCCTCGGAGCCGAGTTCCGTACCGACGACCACCGCGATGTCGTCCCCCTCGGCCAGCCGGGCGACCACCGACACGGCCAGCAGGCTCCCGGCGACCACGGCGGCCGGGACGACACGCCCGCGCTCGGACACCCGGTAGAGGACGGCGGCTGCAGGGGCGGCCACCCCGACGGGCGGCAGGTCCAGCGCGTAGTACCCGAGGATCACGACCGCCGTCGCGACCAGCGCCGGCAGCGGCCACCGCCTCGCGCACAGCACCAGCCCGCCGAGCACCGCGCCGACCACGACCGCGAGCGCCGCGCCGCCGGGCGACTGCTGGTCGGCCGCCACAGCCACCGCGACCAGGCCGAGCGTGGCCGCCGCGAGCAGCACGTCGGCGCGGGTGGGCGAGGTGTCGGGCACGCCTTCGAGCCTAGGTCCGCGCGGACCCTCACCGCTGTCGTCCGCAGGCGTCAGGGACGACCCCGAGGCGTACGCCGAGAAGCGACACCCGGTCGCGCGGCCACGCGGACGACGGTCGAGAACTGCCGACCTAGCGTCGATGGCATCCCCGAAACGTGAGGAGAGCCCTCGTGGTACGCACAAGACTGACCTGGCTCGCCCTTATTATCATGGTTTGGGCGTCGATGATGTCGTTCGGCGGGGTCGCCGCCGAGACCGTCATGCTCTACCCGAACATCTTCAACGACGCGCCCGCCTCGCTCGACCGGGCCCGTGAGTTCCTCGTCCACGGCGGCCCGCACGACTACTTCCCGCCGCTCGGCGCGTCGGTGATCCTCAGCAGCGTCGCCGCCACACTGCTCACCTGGCGCGACCGTCGGCTGCGCTGGTGGGTCGCCGGTGCCACCGCCGTCTTCGTGGTCTGCGAGTTCCTGTTCTCCGCCGTCTTCTTCTGGCCGCGCAACGAGATCATGTTCGTCGACCCGCCCGGCACGCACTCCGCCGAGTACCTGCGGCAGGTCGCCGCCGAGTTCGTCGCCGGTCACTGGGTGCGCCTCGCCGGAGGTGCGGTGACGGCAGTCCTGGCGTTCGTCGCGCTGCTGAAGCTCGTGCGCTCGACTGCGGCTGTTCCGGCATCGGCCCCGGCCTCTGTTCCCGCGTCGGCGTCGGCTTCGGAGTCCTCAGAGGTGACCCGATGAGCGCGGGTCGCCGTACCCTCGGGTTCTCCTGGCCGGCGCTGGTCGCGCTCGCCGCGCTGGCCGCCCCGCGCGTGGCGCTGCACGACCTGGGTGTGGTGCCGGAGGGCACGATCGTGGCCGCGCTGCTGGCGGTCGTGCCGCCGCTGTGCTGGGTCGCCGCCGTGCTCTGGCGGCGCCCGCCGCGCCCGTTCCTGACGATGGTGGTGATCGGGGCGCTGTACGGCGCGTTCCTGGCGGCCGGGCATCAGGTGTTCTGGGATTCGTCCCTGGGGATGGACGCGCCAGGGCTGGCCGGGCTGGAGCCGGAGGCGCGGGAGGCGTTGTTGCGAGGCGCGGCGGTGATGTCGAGCCTGGTCACCGGCACGATGGTCGGAGTGATCGCGGGTGGGGTGGCGGTGCTGTTGTCTCGGGTGCTGCCAGCCCGACGTCGTGAGCAGGCCGACGCCTCTCGTCCGTTCGCCTGACTTGGCAAGCGGACGGAAGCCTCCTAGCTCAGGCGGCTATCGCCCGCGCGGCGGCGTACATGTCGGCGGGAAGCGGCTGCCGCAGTTCCCAGAGGATCCGCATGGGCCGGTCGCCGCTGTGCTCCCGGTACGTCATCGGACCCGCGTACAGGTACGGCGGTGCGCCCAGGTCACGGTCGGCGATTTTGGTCTCGCGGACGAACAGGTGCACCGTCGAGCCCTGCACGACGTGGTTGACGTACCGCTGCCCGGTGGCCGAGCCCGATGACGTGGTGCTCTGCGACTCCCACTGGAACAGCTTGTCCGTGATAGCGCGGTCGGCGTACATGGTGGTGGGCGAGTAGTGCTCCTCGGACTTGACGAGCGTGACGAAGAACAGATCCGCGCGCTCGTCGGGCAGCCACTTCACGCCCTCGCGCAGCGAGCCCGGGTTGGTCATGCCGAAGGCCGCGCACGCCTCGTTGCGGCTGTAGCGGGCGTGTACCCGCAGCGGTACCCGGCCCGGGGTAGGTGGCTCGGTGACCCGATGGATGCGGTCACGCAGCACGTCAACTACCTGCCGCAGTTCGGCGCAGCGCGCCGGTTCCGCCCACAGCCGCTTGAGCCGGGCGTCGCGTTCGGTCAGCGGCACCGACGGCCCCCACAGGCTGAAGTGCAGCATGTCGAGCAGCCGCCCGGCGGTGGGGCGCTGGCCTGCGGCGAGCTGAGCGATCAGGTCCAGCCGATCGACATCGTCGGTGTGGAGCATCCGGCCGACGGCTCGGCTCAGGTCACGGTCGTCCGGGCCGCCTTCGGCCGGGTCGAGACCGGCGAGGCGCCGCAGCCCAGCCCAGCCACCGATGCTCGCCGATCGGTAGACGTCCTCGATTTCCAGGCCGGTCTCGCGCAGGAAGTCGGACAGGCTCACGTCACCGAGCTGCCGCAGCTCGGCCACCAGCGCGTTTTTCGACGTCGGCAGCGCCGACTTGAGGTTGGCGAGCACGATCTCCTTCGCCACCCGGTCCAGTTCGATGTGGCAGCCGCTTGGTAGCGAGGGGAAGTCGTCCCGGACTGCGGCTTCGACCGCCCGCCGGCTGACCCCGGCGAGGGCACGCCAGCGCATGTCGAACCGGAAGTTCGCGTGCTGGCCGCCGATGAAGTCGAGCACCGTCAGGCACGGCTTGTCGTCGTCCAGCCGCAGACCTCGGCCCAGTTGCTGGAGGAAGATCGTGGCGCTTTCGGTGGGGCGCAGCATGAGGATGGTGTCGACCATCGGCAGGTCGACGCCCTCGTTGAACAGGTCGACGGTGAAGAGCACCTTCAGCTCGCGCTTGCGGAAGCGGTCGATCAGCACGTGCTGCTCTGGCCGGTTGACCTGCGATGTCACGGCCGCCGACGGCACACCGTGCCGGGTGAACCAGTCGGCCATGAACTCGGCGTGGCCGATGCTCACGCAGAAGCCGAGCGCGCGCATCCGTCCGACATCAGCGATGCGGCGGACCGCGTGCAGGATGAGCCGTGCCCGAGCGTCGTTGCCGGTGTAGACGCCGTCCAGCTCGCCCTTGTCGTACCCCTGCCCGCGCTTCCACCGCACCCGTGTCAGGTCCACGTCGTCGTGCAGGCCGAAATACTGAAACGGCGCCAGCAACTGCCGTTCAAGGGCCTCCCACAGGTGCAACTCCACCGACGCGCGGCCGTCGAACCACCGGCGCACGTCGCGGCCGTCGCTCCGCTCGGGGGTCGCGGTCAGACCCAGGAGTACGCGCGGCCGAAGCCGCTCCAGCAACGCCGTGTACGTGGCCGCCTCGGCGTGGTGGAACTCGTCGACGATCACCATGTCGTACGCCCCGGGGTCGATCTCCTGCCGGCGCAGCGACTGGATCGAGGCGAAGACGTGCTTCCACCCATGCGGCCGATCGCCACCCACAAGCGTCTCGCCGAAGGTTCCGTCGCCCATGACCTGGCGGAACACCGACCGGCTCTGCCGCAGGATCTGCTCCTGATGCGCGACGAAGAGCAGCGAGTCGACGTGGCCCGCACGCCGGAGCCGGCGGTAGTCGAGCGCCGCTACCACCGTCTTGCCGGTACCGGTGGCCATCACCACCAGGTTGCGCCAGCGTCCGTGGACCAGACGCTCGGCGTCGAGGTCGTCAAGAACCTCCTGCTGGTACGGGAACGGCCGCACGTCCAGGTTCGCGATCTCGGTCGGGGCGTCGTCGGCGCGTTCCCCGCGCAGTGCGACACGTAGGCGCTCGGCATCGGTTGCCGGGTCGTAGGTCTCAAACGCCGAGTCGTTCCAGTAGTCCGCGAACGTCGCCTCGAACGTGTCGATGACGTGCGGCTGCTCCAGATTCGAGATGCGGACGTTCCACTCCACGCCGTCGACGAGCGCGGCCTTGGAGAGGTTCGACGAACCGACGTACGCGGTGGTGGTGCCGTTGTGCCGCCGGAACAGCCACGCCTTGGCGTGCAGGCGGGTGGTCCGCGTCTCGTAGGACACCTTGATGTCGGCACCCAACTCGGCGAGCCGATCGAGCGCCCGCTGATCGGTGGCGCCCATGTACGTGGTCGTGATGACCCGTACCCGACCGCCTCGAGCGACCAGATCGGTGATCGCGGGCTCGATGATGCGCAGACCGTGCCACTTGATGAAGGCGCAGAGGAGGTCCACCTCGTCCGCCGACGCCATCTCGTGGCTGACCTCATGGCCGATGCGCGGCTGGTGCCGGCCGTTGACCAGGAGCGCGCCGGTGGAAAGCGGCGTCGACGGGCGGATCGGGAAGACCGGTGCGGCCGGCGGGGTGGGCGGTGCGGCGATGGCGTGCAGCAGACGCTGGGCGTCCGCCACCTGGTCGTCGGCGGTGACGGCGCGGGGCTCGGCCTGAGCGATGTGCGCGGCGATGCGGTTCGCCAGGTCGACCTGCCGGGCCAGCTTGTTCTCCCCGCCGCCGACGCCGAGGAGCGCCCGGCGCGCGAGGCCCGCGATGTGCCGAGCCAGGACATCATGCGCGTCGGCGGCATCCAGCTTCGCGTCCCGGACGAGGGCGCTATCGACATGCCTGAGCTGCGTCGCCAGCTTCTCCGTGATCAGGTGTTCGTAGATGCCCTTTTCAAGATCCCCCACGGTGGCAAGCTAACCGCGATGAACGCCGGGCGGAAGCCGGTGCGATAGGTGTCAGGAGCTTTGTCCTATGGCCTGTCGGATCATCGACACCTCAAGATGAAGGTCGACGCGTTGCCCATCGGGCGGCAGTCGCTCGCCGAGAGGCTCTCAGGCGAGATCGGCGAATGGCTTCCAACGTAGACCGTGGTCGCCTTGGGAAACTGACTGCAATCGCTTGGTAAATTCGGTCGCGACGCTCGCCGAACTCGCGAGAAGCGGAGTGGCGGCAGCGATCATTTTGAGTTCGCGGGCTTCCCGCAGAAGCGGCCAGTTGCGGTCGGACATCACGTCGTACCCGTACGCCTCGGCGAGCGCCCGATGCGCCCCGCTCTTCCCGAAGCGGGCCTCGCCCACAGCGACCGCTGCCAGGTCCACCTGCCAAGGCCCACGACAAGTGGCGTCGAAGTCGCAGAGCAGGGTGCCGCCCGATGCATCCCGGAGCAGGTTGCCGACGTGTGCGTCCCCGTGGATGAGCGACTGCTCCACGCGTTGGTTGAGATCAGCGACCTGCGGCTCCAAGCGGTCGCACCACGTCATCAAGTAGTCGTGGTCCTCTGCGCTCAAGCCGTCGGCATCCGCCAGGCGTCGACGCGCATCCCCGATCGGATCCCAGGCGGCTAGCGGGAAGGGCGGGGGTTTGAGCGCATGAAACCGCCGCAGCGCCGAGCCGAGGTCATCGACCGTCGGGGTAGGCGCGGCGGGTGGCACGTAAGTCCACACCGAGGCAACCAAGTCACCGACCGCCACTGGCTGCTTCACGCCAGGCGCCAGCCGGATCGTGGGCGCGTCCAGCTCGGCGAACCATCGCGCCAGCTGAACGACCTTCGTCACCCGGTCCCGGAGCCGGTACGTCCGCGCGATGCGGATGACAAGCCCGGATGCCGGCAACGCGAACACGGCGTTGTTGGTCAGCCGCAGGAGCTGAGCGTCGTCGGCCGGTACGTCGAGGCCGCCGGCGATCTCCCGCATGGCGCGGGTCATCGCTTCTTCCGAGAACCGTCCGCTCATGCCGTGGCCGCAGCTCGTGCGGTGAGTGTCCGTTCGAATTCGGCAACGACGGGAAGGTGGCGGTGCCGTCCGAGATCGCGCCGCAGGTTGAGTACTCGATCAACCACTCGACTGGAACTCAGCGCACGCGACTGCTCGATCACGCGCGTGCCGACGGCGACCGCCCGCTCGGGCTCATCGGTGAGGAAGAGCGCGCTGCACAAGCCGACCTCGTTCAGGACCATGCTGCGGACGTTCGCCGGGCCGAAGGCGACGGTCGCCTCTTCGACGCTCCGCACCGCCTGTGCCGCGCGCGTTCCGGCCTGCCGGGCCATGTCGCGGTACACGCGGCCGTACTGGGCTAGCAGTTCGCCACGGTCGTAGAAGGCCATCCAGGTCGGCTCGCGTTCGGGATCCACACGCTCGAACTGATCACTCGCGCGACCGAGGAGGGTCAGCGCGCTTCGGTGGTCGCCGAGTGCGGCTGTCGAAGCGGCCTCCGCGCCCCAGAGCAGCGCCGTCACCGCCGGGGTCGCCCGTGATCCCAGCTCTGAGTGGGCCAGCCTCAGCGCGGCCAGAGCATCCTGGTTGTGCCGAAGGTGCTGTAGCTGCTTGGCCTGCGAGTAGCGGATCAGGGCCGCCAGCGGGGCATCGTCAGCGGACATTGCGGCCCGCTCGCCGGCGGCGAAATGCCGCTGAGCGTCCGTGTGCCGGCCGGCGTCCAGCGCGGTCCAGCCGGCCAGTTGACGTGCCGCCGCGACCGCCGCGACCAAGCGGGGTGTCAGCCCGGGCGCGTGTGACCAGTCAAGCATTCTGTACACCGACTCCGCGAACCGCGCGACCTCCCGATAGAGCAGGCCGCCACCGCATTCGTAGTCGACCGACCGGTAGAGCTCCAGGACCGCGTTCAGCCGAGAGACGTCCGCACTGCCGATACGCCGGGGCCGGGGCTGCTCACCGACCCCGACCAGCCCGGCTCCTGCCGACACCGCGGCGATGCCGGCCAGAAGGGTTCGCCGGCCCAGGTCTGGTGTTGTGCGGACCTTGTCGGCCACAGCGCCGACTGCGAACCAGAGAGATCCCGGCGGGATGCGGAGCACGGTCGCCCAGTGCGCCAGCCGGTCGAGATGCACCAGGGCGGGGCCGTTCTCGATCCGGCTCAACTGCGCCTGCGTGATCCCTAGCCACCCCGCGACGACGCTCTGCGGCAACGGGTTCCGACCGTGGTACGGGTGGTGGCGGTACGCCCGGATCACCTGCCCGAGATGCCGCCGGGCCAACGCCGTCCGTACCGGTTCATGGTCCCAGAAAGAATCGGGTACGGCGGGTGGCGTGCTGAGGCGGTCGCGTTCGGCGGCCTGGCAGGGCGCGCAGCGTCCCGTGTCGTTGTCGCGAGCCAGGCGGCCGCCGCAGCGGGGGCAGTTCGCAGGTGTCACCGGCAACCTCGCCGTTCGCGGAGAACCTGTGTCCGAAGTCGAGCCTAGCCATTCAACCCGATCCGGAGCGGGCCGGTATACGCGCTGTGCATATCGCGTCATGTCTCGGAATGGTGACCGAGGGTATGCGGTACATGCATTGCGGCCACGATCATCAGGGCATGCGCCTTCTGCCGATAAGGACTGAGGGCCGGCGCATGGCCCGGGGCGGGTGCCGGGCTCCGGCGGCACCGCGTCCCCCGATCGCGGCTTCCGCCGACCCCGCCCGCCCCGGCGCCACTCCACGAGATCCGATCCGGAGGCGTTTGCCGATGTCCGCCGTACTCGCCGACTTCCCCGTCCTCACCCCGGTCACCGACGAGGACCTGCTCGTCGCCGCGCTGGCCGTGCGCGTACACGTACCCGAGCGCTGGCCGCAGGGGCCGCTGTGCCGCAGCGAGCGCGTCCCGTACCCCTGCCGGCTGGCCCGGTGGGGGAGGGCGACGCTCGCCGCGGCCGGGCTGCCCGACGAGGCCGTGGCGGCCGGGATGGTGGCGTGGTGATCTACGTGACCGGGGATCGGGTGCAGGCGTATCAGGTGCGCAGCGCCGTCTTCGACACCCGCTGGCGTGGCCTGGACCCGGCGCAGGTGCACGACTACCTGTGCCGGGTCGCCGACGAGATGGACCGCCTGCACCGGGAGCTGACCACGGCGCGCACCGAGTCGGAGCGGGTCCGCCAGGCGCTGCGGCAGTGGCAGTCCCGCCACAACGGCTGCCGGCGACGCGGCCACGATGACTGAGCCGCGCTGGATCGTCCACCTGCCGACCACGCTGACCAGCCGGGACGCCGCCGTCGAGCTGGCCGCTGCGCTCGCCCGGTCGCTCGGGCATCTGGATGCCGTCGACTTCGGTGAGACGACGCTCAGCGAGGAGGACGCGCAGCACCTGCGGTACCGGGTCTGGTGCGACGTGCGGCTGCCCGGCGGTGGGCGCTGCGGACACCGGGATGGTCACGACGGGTCCTGCGGGGCGACGGAGCTGCGCTGACAGCGGCGTGTCGATCGATGCACGCCCTGGTGACGGGCCGGTCCGCTGGGAGCGGTCCCAAACGGGGCGACCATCCACCCCGTACGGTCGCTACACTCCCCGAAAACACCCGGAACCGTCCACAGAGTCTGGAGACGCCTGTGACCCGCGACAAGGCCGCGCCGCCCGGAATCGACGTCACCATCCCCAGCGTGGCCCGGGTCTACGACTACTTCCTGGGCGGCAAGGACAACTTCGAGGTCGACCGGAAGGTCGCCGAGCACGCCCTGCGGATCACGCCGGACGGGCCGGCCGCCGGTCAGGCGAACCGGGCGTTCCTCCGCCGGGTGATCCGCTACCTGGTGACCGAGGCGGGCATCGACCAGTTCCTCGACATCGGCTCGGGGCTGCCCACCCAGGGCAACGTGCACGAGGTCGCGATCGAGCACAACCCGGCCGCCCGCGTCGTGTACGTGGACAACGACCCGATCGTCCTGGCGCACGGGCGGGCGCTGCTCGCCGCGGAGGGCACCGCGACGGTGATCCAGGCCGACATTCGGGAACCGCAGGAGATCCTCAACGATCCGGACGTCCGCCGGTTCCTCGACTTCGACCGCCCGATCGGGCTGCTGCTGTTCGCGATCCTGCACCACATCGGCGACGACGAGGACCCGCGATCGGTGGCGGCGGCGCTGGTCGACGCGCTGCCGTCCGGCAGCTACGTCGCGATCTCGCACTTCCGTGACCCGGGCGAGCGGGATCCGGAGGGCTCCCGCAAGGCCCGCGAGGTCGAGCGGGTGTTCAACGAGTCGCTCGGCACCGGCCGCTGGCGTACCGATGAGGAGATCCTCGCGTTCGCCGACGGGCTGACGCTGCTGGAGCCGGGCCTGGTGCCGCTTGCGGAGTGGCGTCCGAACCCGGACGCGCCCGCCCAGCAGCAGACCGACACCTACCACACCTTCGTCGGACTGCTCGCCCGCAAGCCGTAGGCGGTGCGAAGGGCCCGCGAGCGGGTGCGGGCACGTCAGCCGGGCTCCTCGTCGCTCTCCTCGAACCGTGCCAACGCGGCGGACAGGTCCCGCAGGAACGCGTCGACCCGGGCGCGGTAGTAGCCGTGGGCGACGAGCGGCAACTCGAGCAGGGCCCGCTCCACCTGTACCTTCGTTGCGAGGCGCAGCAGGTGATCCTCCGACCGCAGCGCCTCCCGGCCCTTCTGCACGAGGGCGTCGACGGCATCCCTGTCGTATCCGCGCGCTTCGATCGGGAAGTCGGCTGAGTCGAAACGCTGCCGGACGATCTGTCGGTGGTCGGTGAAACGGCTGCCGCCGTACCGGGCGAGAGCGTCGGCTACCTGGTCCGTCTTCTCCCGAACGTCGTGCACTTCGAGCAGGACCAGGCAGGGCCAGCCGTCCAACGGGCTGCGGTGTGTCAGTGGAACGTCGAGGGCCGACGTGGCGGCGGGTACGAGCAGCAGCAGCGGCGATGGCATCCTCTTGTCGGACAGCACCGGAGGTTGCTGCTCCAGGACCAGGTGGTCGATCTGCGCCCAGGGCAGCAGCCGGTTCAGTCCGGCCGTCCGGACGGTCAAGCCGTCGACGTTGATGTGGAACCGGAACGGCCGGACCGCCTGGACGATGCCCGCAGCGCCGACGAGCATGACGAGCCCGCCGAAGATCAGCCCGCCGACCAGTCGAAGGGTGCTGCCGGTCAGCCCGGACAACACCATGCAGAAACCGAACGGCAGCATGACGACGCCGATTACCAAACCGGCGCGACGGTGGTGGAGATCCATCTTCTCACCCGCGATTCCCCGTCTTTCCTGACTGAGAGGGTGACAACCGGGCGCAAATTGATCGATGAAGCAGGCGGCGATCTTCCTGGCGGCGGTGGGCGGCCCTACCCGCGGGCGTGTTAAGAAGGGGCCCCGCCTCTACCAGAGACGTTAAAAGGGGGCCCTTCCTTGCACGAAGCCGAGCAGGTGATCCAGCGTGTGCTGCGGGATCTGCGCGACGGCACGCACCGTGGCGTCGTCGTGGACTCGCCTCCCGGCGCCGGGAAGTCCACCCTCGTCGTCCGCGCCGCGATCGAGACCGCAGCCACCGGCGACCCGCTGATGATCGTGGCGCAGACGAACGAGCAGGTGGACGACCTCATCGACCGGCTCGGCCGCAAGGCGCCGGAGCTGCGCGTCGGGCGGCTCTCCGCGACCGACTACCGGCCCACCGAGCGGGTCACCGCCCACCCGGCGGTCCGGGTCGCGGCGAAGGTCGCCGACCTGGGCGGGCCGGCGGTCACCATCGGTACGGCGGCCAAGTGGGCCACCGTCACCGAGGGAAGCTGGCCGTGGGCGATCGTGGACGAGGCGTACCAGATGCGCGCGGATGCGCTGCTGCGCGTGGCGGGACGGTTCGAGCGGGCGCTGTTCGTCGGCGACCCCGGTCAGCTCGATCCGTTCAGCACCGTGGAGACGTTCCGCTGGACCGGCCTGACCTGGGATCCGATGCAGTCGGCGGTGGCCACGCTGCTGCGGCACAACCCGGAGCTGCCGGTGCACCGGTTGCCGGTGTCGTGGCGGCTGCCCGACTCGGCCGCACCTGTGGTGTCCGCCGCGTTCTACCCGTTCACCGGGTTCCGCGCCGGGACCGGCCCGGCCGACCGGGCGCTGACGTTCACCGGGCCCGGTGCGGGTGACGCCTACGACGCCTCGGTCGAGCTGGCCGCCGCTACCGGCTGGGCGTTGCACGAGCTGCCCGCCCGGCACACCGTGCGTACCGATGGGGAGGCCGCCGCGGCCTGCGCGGAGCTGGCGTTGCGGGTGCTGGCGCGCGGCGCGGTCGCGGTCAGCGAGGCCGCGC
>NZ_JBXUOV010000040.1:0-40019 GCF_057196585.1 Micromonospora sp. ATLC20 | reverse complement strand
GGGCTGGGCCGCGGCGGCATGCCGGCCGGGCTGGGACGGGGACCGCCCGCACCGGCGGCCGGGGGCCGCTGCTGCTGGCCGCCCTGGATGCCGAACGGGTTGTTACCGGCGCCGCGCGCCGGCGGACGACCGCCGGGCCGGGCACCGGGGCCCTGACCCTGACCCGGACCGCCGGGACGACCGGCGGCCGGGGAACCCGGACGCGGCGGCATGGCGTTCGGGCCGGGACGCGGACCCGGGCGAGCACCGCCCTCGGCCGGGGGCTCCCGGCGTACGGTCTCGCGCTGCTGCTGACGGGCGGCCTGGGCGGCCTTGACCGCGGCCTCCTGCTCAGCCTTGAGCGCGGCGGCACGCGCCTCGGCGGCCGCCACTTCGATGTCGTGCGCGCTCGCCGGCTTGGCGACCGGAGTCGCCGGCTGCGGCGGGCCGGGGACCGGGCCCTTGGGCTTCGGTCCAGGGGTCGGCGCGGCCGGACGCCGGGGCGGCATCGGCTTGGCCGAGACCCGGGGGGCACCCGGGGTCGGGGTGGGCGTCGGGGTCGGTGCCGGGCCACTGGGCGCGGCAGCCGGCGGGCCGGCGGGCGCCGACGAACCGGCTACGAACGCGCTACGCAGCCGCCGGGCGACAGGCGCCTCGACGGTGCTGGACGCGGACTTCACGAACTCGCCCATCTCCTTGAGCTTGGCGAGAACGGTCTTGCTTTCGACCCCGAGCTCCTTGGCAAGCTCGTGTACGCGGGCCTTTCCTGCCACTGCACTCCTCACTCCGAGGTCGTGCGGGCAGCACCCGCAGCGACCTCACTCCTGCACTTGAAGCCTGGTCATTTCAGGGACTTCATCGTGTGCTCATGTCGGTCGTCCTACCTTGCTAGCGACCCTCGACCGGTCGGGCTTGACCGGTCGTCGGGGGTTGCGCGTCGACGTGCTCCGCAAGCGCACCGTGGTCGGGGACCCCGGTGAGGCGCAGTGCCCGCCCGAAGGCGCGGCGTCGCACCGCCTGCGCGAAGCAGGCCGGATCAGGGTGCATGTTCGCTCCCCGACCCGGCAGTCTGCGGGCCGGATCGGGCCGGAGGCTGATGTGACCAGCCTCGTCACCGATCGCGACGACCCGCAACAACTCGCTGGCCGGCGCTCGTTTCCGGCAGCCCACACAGGTGCGCTCCGGAATCGTGCGTCGTGCCACTGAGTAAGTCTACCCCTAGCCGCCGGAGATCGCGCCGCCCGGCTCCGGGACGTGATCAGCTCCGCCCCGGCTCTGCGGGGCCGCGGTCTCCGCGTCGGACCGGATGTCGATGCGCCAACCGGTCAGCCGGGCCGCGAGGCGGGCGTTCTGCCCTTCCCGGCCGATCGCGAGCGAGAGCTGGAAGTCCGGCACGGTCACCCGGGCGGTACGGGAGGCCAGGTCGACCACCTCGACCCGCAGCGCCTTGGCCGGCGACAACGCGTTGCCGACGAAGGTGGCCGGGTCGTCCGACCAGTCGATGATGTCGATCTTCTCGCCGTGCAGCTCGCTCATCACGGCCCGGACCCGCTGGCCCATCGGGCCGATGCAGGCGCCCTTGGCGTTGACGCCGGAGGTGGTCGAACGCACGGCGATCTTCGTACGGTGACCTGCCTCACGCGCGATCGCGCCGATCTCCACGGTGCCGTCGGCGATCTCCGGCACCTCCAGCGCGAACAGCTTCTTCACCAGCGCGGGATGCGACCGGGACAGCGTGATCTGCGGGCCGCGCATGCCCTTGGCGACGTGCACGACCACGCAGCGGATCCGCTCGCCGTGCTCGTACCGCTCGCCGGGGACCTGCTCGGACTGCGGCAGGACGCCCTCCAGCTTGCCCAGGTCGACGCTGACGATGCCCTTCTCCCGGCGGGTCTCGTGCGCCTGCACCACACCGGTGACCAGGTCACCGTCGCGGCCGACGTACTCGCCGAAGTGCACCTCGTCGGTGGCCTCCCGCAGCCGCTGGAGGATCACCTGCTTGGCGGTCATGGCGGCGATCCGCCCGAAGTCGTGCGGAGTGTCGTCCCACTCCCGGGTCACCGTGCCGTCGGCGTCCAGTTCCTGCGCGTAGACCGAGGCGGCCCCGCTCTTACGGTCGATCTCCACCCGGGCGTGCGGCTCGGCGCCGTCGGTGTGCCGGTAGGCGGTCAGCAGCGCGGTCTCGATCGCCGCGAGGATCGTGTCGAACGGGATCTCCCGCTCGCGCTCCAGGGCGCGCAGCGCCGCGAGGTCGATGTTCACCTCTCCTCGTCCTCCAGATCTTCGTCGTCGTCGGTGTCGTCACCGAAGTCCTCGTCGGCCAGGTCGTCCAGGCGGTTGAACTCCACCTGGACCCGGCCGGGCCCGAGTTCGGCGTACGGGTGTTCGGCGGGGCCGGCGTCGGTCTCCAGCACCACGCGTTCGTCGTCGGCAGCAGTGATCCGGCCGGTGAGCTGGCGGTCCCCCGCGTCGCCGCGGACGGTGACCTTCACCAGCCGCCCGGCGTTGCGCCGCCAGTGCCGGGGCAGGGTGAGCGGGCGGTCCACGCCGGGCGAGCTGACCTCCAGCTGGTACTCGCCGGCCACGATGTCGCCGCCGGCCTCCTCGGCCGCGTCCAGCGCCGCCGAGACCGCGCGGGAGACGTCCGCCACGGCGTCCAGGTTGATCCCGCCGTCGGCGTCCACGATCACCCGGACCACGTGCCGGCGGCCGGCGCGGGAGACGGAGAGATCCTCCAGGTCGTAACCGGCCGCCGTGACGACCGGTTCGATCACCTCGCGCAGCCGGTTGCGGCGGGCGGCGAGATCGCCGCGGGGTGCGCCGCTCCGGTCCGTGCCGCGGGGGCCGTCGGGCCGGCGGGGCCGCCCGGCGGGCCCCGTCGACCGGGTGGCACGGCCACGCTGCGTCATTGCGCGCACCTCTCCTGCTGTTGCCACGGCCCACGGGCCGTGTTGTCCCTGGCCGGTGCGGGCGATCGGCCCGCCATACCGGCGCGCCACCGGGGCGTCCGCGCCCGGTGGTTGCGCAGAGCGTAACGCTAACGACCGCCGACGGACCCGGCGGCGCACCGAGACCCTGACCCACGAGACGGCGCGAATGGTGTTGACTCTGTCAGGTGGGGATCGGCAGAACACCATCCGACCAGGTCAGAGCGGGGCATTCCCGGCGCTGGCTGCTGCGCGCCGGCGGGCTCGTGGCGCTCGGCGGCGCGACCGCGCCGCTGACCGGCTGTGATCTTTTCGACCGCGACGAGGAGCCACCGGAGCCGGACGCGCTGGAGCCGCTGGTGGCCGAGGCGCTCGCGCTGGAGGCCCGCTATCGGGCCGCCGCCACCGCCGACCCGGCGCTGGCCGGGCGGCTCACCCCGATCGCCGACGCGCACCGGGCGCACGCCGAGGAGCTACGCCGCGTGATCGGCAGGCCGGCGCCCTCCGGCACACCGGCGCCCGCCGGCTCGGCGAGCGCGCCCGCACCCGACGCCGTGCTCACCGAGCTGCGCCGGGCCGAGCAGGAGGGCCGGACGAACGCGGCCAAGGCGTGCGCCGCCGCACCGGCCGAGCGGGCCGCGCTGCTCGGTTCCATTGCCGCCGCCCGGGCGACCCACGTGGAGGCGCTCAAGTGAACAACCCGACAGGCGGTCCGGCCACGGCCCTCGCCGACGCGCTCGCCGCCGAGTACGCGGCGGTCTGGGCGTACGGGGTGATCGGCGTGCACCTGACCGAGGCGGCGCGTACGGCGGCCCGTGCCGCCGAGGCGGCCCACCGGTCCCGCCGCGACGCGCTGCTGCTCCAGCTCGCCGAGGGCTCCGGGCAGGTGCCCGCCGACCGGGCCGGGTACGCGCTGCCCTACCCGGTGACGGACCGGGCGAGCGCGCTGCGCCTGGCGGTGGAGATCGAGGAGCGGACGGCCGGGCACTGGCGGGCCGCGCTGCCGCACACCACCGGCGCGGACCGGAACACCGCGCTCGCCGCGCTCACCGACTGCGCGTTGCGCGCCACCCGCTGGCGGCGCACGGCGGGGGTGACGCCGGTCACCGTTCCGTTCCCGGGCCGCCCGGCCTGAGCGCGGCGCCGGTCACCCGGCGGAACCCTCCGGTTGCGTTGCGCATACCAGGTATGCATACTCGCGGTCATGTCCATCCGTCACGGCCTGCTCGCCCTGCTCGAACGCGGCCAGATGTACGGCTACCAGCTGCGCGCCGCGTTCGAGGAGTCGACCGGGTCGACCTGGCCGCTGAACATCGGACAGGTCTACACGACGCTGGCCCGGCTGGAACGTGACGGACTGGTCCGCCCGCTGCCGGAGAACGAGAGCGGGCAGCGGCCGTACGAGATCACCGACGCCGGACGGGCGGACCTGGCGCTGTGGTTCGCCACGCCGATCAGCCGCGCCGACCGGCCCCGGGACGAGCTGTCCATCAAACTGGCGCTGGCGCTGACCACCCCCGGCGTCGACGTGCGGTCGGTGGTGCAGACCCAGCGCACCGCCACCATGCGCGCGCTCCAGGAGTTCACCCGGTTGAAGTACACGAGCGACAAGCCGGAGGATCTACCCTGGCGGCTGGTGCTGGACGCGATGATCTTCCAGACCGAGGCCGAGGTGCGGTGGCTCGACCACTGCGAGACGAGCCTGGTCCGGCACCGCCCGGCGCCGATCCGGGCGGTCGACCACCCCGAGGCGGTGGACCGGGCCGGCGACGAAGCCCGCCGGTGACCCGGCACGGGAGGCGCTGATGGACCCGATCGACGGGGTGCTGGAACTGCGGGACGTCCGCCGGACCCACGGCGCCGGTGAGGCCGCCGTGCACGCGCTGCGCGGCGTGAGCCTGACCGTGCGGGCCGGCGAACTCGTGGCCGTGATGGGCCCCTCCGGGTCCGGCAAGTCCACGCTGCTGGCGCTCGCCGGTGGCCTGGACCGGCCCACCGGCGGCGAGGTGGTGGTCGAGGGTGAGGCGCTGGTCGGGCTGTCCGCCCGCGAGCTGGCCCGGCTGCGGCGCCGCCGGATCGGTTACGTCTTCCAGGACCTGAACCTGCTCGGCAGCCTGACCGCCGTGGAGAACGTGGCGCTCCCGCTGGAACTGGACGGCACCGGCGTACGGGCGGCCCGCCAGTCGGCGCTGGCCGCGCTGCGCGAGGTCGACCTGGAGGACCTGGCCGACCGCTTCCCGGACCAGATGTCCGGCGGCCAGCAGCAGCGGGTGGCGATCGCCCGGGCCCTCGTCGGCGAACGCCGCCTGGTCCTCGCCGACGAGCCGACCGGCGCGCTGGACTCGCAGACCGGCGAGGCGGTGCTGCACCTGCTGCGCCGCCGGGTGGACGCCGGCGCGGCCGGGGTGCTCGTCACCCACGAGGCCCGGCACGCCGGCTGGGCGGACCGGGTGGTCTTCCTGCGCGACGGGGTGATGGTCGACTCGACCGCCCCGCTGATCGGCGTCGACCACCTGCTCAGCGGCAGCAGCCGGTGACCGGCGGCCGCCTCGCCGCCGTACGCGGATCGTGGCGGACCGCGTTGCGGATCGCCCGCCGGGAGGCCCGGCGGTCCCGGCGGCGCACGCTGCTGGTGCTGGTGATGATCGCGCTGCCGGTTCTCGGCCTCAGCTTCGCCGCGGTCAGCTACGACATGGGTGATCTGACCCGCGCCGAGCGCATCGAGCGCCAGCTCGGCGGCGCCGACGTCGCCCTGCGCTGGGACAGCCTGACGCCGGTGACGCAGGACGCCTGGGGCGAGTCGGCCTGGCCGGTCGAGGGCGAGTGGGTCGGCCGGACCCGTCCGGCGACCGCCGAGGAGGTGCGCGCGCTGCTGCCCGAGGGCAGCCGGCTGGCTCGCACCCGCTGGTGGATGACGTTCTCGACACGGGTGGACCGGCACGTCGAGTCGATCGAGGCGCGCGCCGTCGACCTGACCGACCCGCTCACCCGGCCGCTGGCCCGGGTACGCGACGGCCGGCCGCCGGTACGCCCCGACGAGATCGCGGTCAGCCCGACGGCGCTGCGCCGGCTGGAGACCCGCATCGGCGACCCGGTACGCACCATCGACGGCACCACATACCGGGTGGTCGGGGTGGTGGAGTATCCGGACAACCTCCGGGACGTCATCACGCTGCCCGGGGTGACTCCGGACGGCACGGCCGGCAGCGACACCTGGTTGGTGGACCTGCCCGGCCCGCTGGAACCGGGGCTCGCCGACCGGCTGAACGCGCAGGGCGTCCAGGTCGTCGTCCGCAGCCCGCTGCCGGGACGGCAGGAGTTCAGCCGCGGCATGTCCGTACCGGACGCCGACGAGGCGGGCGTCGTCGGAGTGGTCGGCGGGCTGGGCCTGCTGGAGGTGGTGCTGCTTGTCGGCCCGGCCTTCGCGGTGAGCGTCCGGCGCCGGCGGCGGGACCTCGCACTCGTCGCGGTGGCCGGTGGCGACGCCTCCCACCTGCGCCGGATCGTGCTCGCCGACGGGGTGGTGCTCGGTGCCGGCGGGGCCGCCCTGGGCATGCTGCTCGGCGTCGGGGCCGCGTTCGCCGGCCGGCCGATCGTCGAGCAGTACCTGCTCGGGGAACGCCTCGGGGCGTACCGGATCTTCCCGGCCGCGCTGGTGGCGATCGCCGCGACGGCGGTGCTGGCCGGGGTGCTCGCGGCGATGGCGCCGGCCTGGGCGGCGGCCCGGCAGGACGTGGCGACCGGCCTGGCCGGCCGGCGCGACGCGACCCGGCCCCGTCGCCGCTGGCTGCTGATCGGGGTGGCGCTCACCGTCGCCGGGACCGCGATCGCCGCGTTCGCCGCCGGCCGCACCTCGCAGACCGGAGTGCTGGCCGGTGTCGCGCTGGGCGAACTGGGGCTGGTGTTCTGCACCCCGTCGCTGGTCGGCGTGCTCGGCCGGGCCGGCCGGTTGCTGCCGCTGACCCCCCGGCTCGCGTTGCGTGACGCCAGCCGCAACCGCTCCTCGGCCGCGCCCGCCATCTCGGCGGTGATGGCGGCGGTGGCCGGAAGCGTCGCGCTCGGCGTCTACGTGGCCAGCGACGAGACCCGGTCGCGAGAGCTCTGGCAACCCGGCCTGCCGCCGGGGAACGTGCTGCTCACCCACTCCGGTGAGACACCGGCGGACCCACCGTCGGCCGAGGTCGTCGCCGCTCGGGCCCGCGCGGTCCTGCCCGACGCCACAGTGGTGTCCGTCGCGACCCCCGGGTGCGTCGGCGACGTCCGGGACAAGAACGACTGCACCGCGTACGCGCTCGTTCCGCCCGAGCAGCGCTGCCCGTACGACGCCGCCGGCCCGGTCCCCGACGCGGCCCGGCGGGATCCGCGCTGCGTGAGCCCCTTCCAGGAACCTGTCGACGTCTACCTGCCGGCGCTCGTGGACGACGGCGGCGCGCTGGCCGCGCTCACCGGCGCGCCGGACGACGAACTGGCCGCCGCGCGCCGGACGCTCGCCGCCGGCGGCGTGGTGGTCACCGACGCCCGGCGGGTGGTGGACGGGCAGGTCCGGGTGGAGGTCAACGACAACTCCGGCGGCCCGCCCACCGGGCGTCTCCTGCCCGCGTACGCGCTGCGCGGCGGTCTCACAGTCGACCGGCTGGTGCTCTCCCCCGCCGCCGCGGACGCGCTCGGCCTGACCGCTGTGCCGATGGGCTACCTGCTGGACACCGCCGGCTCGCCCACCGACCGGCAGATGGAGATGCTGGCCGACGAGCTGTTCGACATCGGACCCATGTCGGCGCAGCTGGCGACCGCCGACCCGCCGTCGGACCAGCGCCCGATGCTGCTCCTGCTCGCGGTGGCCTCCGGTGTGATCACGCTCGGCGCCGCCGCGGTAGCCACCGGCCTCGCCGCCGCCGAGGGCCGCCGGGACCTGTCCACGCTCGCGGCGGTCGGGGCCGATCCCCGGGTACGCCGCCTGCTGTCGCTCTGCCAGGCCGGGGTGATCGCGGTGCTCGGTTCGGCGCTGGGCATCGTCGCCGGGCTCGGCTCCGCCGTGGTCGTCCTGGCCTCGCTCAACCAGCGGTACGCCGAGTCCTGGCCGGTGCAGCCGCCGTACCCGGTGACGGTGCCCGGCGTGACGCTCGCCGTGCTGGTCGTGGTGCCGTTGGTGGCGATGGGCGGCGCGGCGCTGCTCACCCGGTCCCGCCTGCCGATCGAACGCCGGCTCGACTGAGCCGGCCGCCCATGCATGATCCACACCATTCCGCCGGAGTGGCGGCATCGCGGCGGGGTGGATGCCACCACTTCGGGGAGATGGAGTCGACCTTGGGGCGGACTGACCGTCCGAGGGGGTGACGGGGCGCGGTGTGGGCGGCACACTTGTCGGATGTCAGCCCTGGGAACCCTCACCCGCCGTCTCGGTCACCAGCGTTGGTTCGGCGCCACCATGCGCCTGCTCGTCCCGGCCGACCGGCTGGTCGGCCGGATGACGAAGGGCCGCGTGGTCGCCTTCGGGCTCGTGCCCACGCTGGTGCTCACCTCCACCGGCCGCCGCTCCGGCAAGCCCCGCAGCAACCCCCTGGTGTACGTCCCCGACGGCGACGCCTACGTGGTGATCGGCTCGAACTGGGGGCAGCAGCACCAGCCGTCCTGGACGTTCAACCTGATGGCGAACCCGGCCGCCGAGGTGGACGTCAAGGGACGCCGGATCCCGGTCACCGCCCAGCAGGTCACCGGCGAGGAACGGGAACGGCTGTTCCAGCGGCTGGTGCAGGAGTGGCCCGCGTACCGCACGTACGTCGAGCGGGCCGGTGGCCGCGAGATCCGCGTGTTCCGCCTGGCCCCGAACGCCTGAGCGCCCCGCCGCAGACGCGCACAATCCGACATCCGCGCCACCGGGGCTGCCGGTCCCGATCTGGCTAGGGTTGCCGCAGGCGATCTGTCGGAGGTGGACCGTGGCGCTCGACGTGGACGCCGAGCGGCGTCTGGACGATCCACGGTGGCAGGTGGCCGAGCGGGTCGGTGACGCCGTCCTGCGGCGGTTCCCGGCCGACGTGCTGGCGGTCGCCGTACACGGTCCGCTCGCGCACGGCGAAGACGACGGCGGCGGGGACCGCGAGGTCGGCCTGCTGGTCGTCACCTACCGGCCCGGCGCCGGACCGCCGCCCGCCACCCGGCGGGTGGACGGCGTACTCGTCGACCTCACGGTGGCCGGGGCGGACGACTACCTGCGCCGGGCGACGACGATCACGTCCCGCTGGCCGCTGGCCGCGGACCGGTACGTCACCACCCGCGCCCTGCACGATCCGACCGGCTGGCTGCGGAAGCTGCGCGACGAGCACCTGGCGCGCCTGGCACGCGCCCGGCCGGCGGAGTTCACGAGCGCGGCGCGGCAGGCGTGGTACCGGGGCAGCGCGGCGCACGCCCGCGCGTTGCGGCTGGCCGAGTGGTACGAGACGGACCAGGCGCTGCTCATGCTCGGCGAGGCACGGCTGGCTGCCGCAACCGTGCAGGGGCTGTTCAGCCGCACCTACTTCCGCGACCCGGGGGACGCGGTGCGGCGTACCGGGCTGGCCGGTGCGGACATGACCGAGGTGGGCGCGGCGCTGACCCGCCAGGCCGAGGAACTGGCCGCCCGGGGCCGGCCGGTCGACGGCACCATCGACGACCTGCTGTCCGGCTGACGGCCGGCTGGACGGCCGACCGTCAGCCGATGCCGCCGCCGACGCCGATCAGCGCGCCGATCAGGTAGGTCGCGCCGGCCGCCAGCGCGCCGAGCAGCAACTGCCGCAGACCGCTGCGCCACCAGGCGCGGTTGGTGAACCTGGCCACGACCGCGCCGGCGACGAAGAGGCCGACGCCGCCGACGGCGAGCGCCAGCCAGAGGCTGGTGAAGCCGAGCAGGTACGGCAGCAGCGGCACCAGCGCGCCGATCGAGAAACAGATGAACGACGAGATCGCGGCGGCCCACGGGCTCGGCTGGTCGTCGGGGTCGACGCCCAGCTCCTCCCGTACGTGTACCCGCAGCGCCTCCTCCGGGTTGGCGCGTACCGCCTCGGCGACCTGCGTCGCCAGCTCGCGGGGCAGTCCACGGGCGACCCAGGCGTCTGCGAGTTCCCGGGCCTCGGCCTCCGGGTGGCGTTCCAGCTCGCGCCGCTCCTTGGCCACCTCGGCGGCGACCTGCTCGTTCGCGGACCGGACGCTCGTGTACTCGCCGAGACCCATCGAGATGGCGCCGGCCACCAGGCCGGCCGTGCCGGTGAGCACCACGCTGCGCGGCGACACCCCGCCGCCGCCCACACCGGCGATCAGCGCGATGTTGGTGACCAGTCCGTCCATCGCGCCGAAGACGGCCGGGCGCAGCCAGCCGCCGGAGACGTCCGCGTGGTGCGCCTCGCGCAGTGCCGCAGGGGTGTCGGTCACGGCAGCGTCAGGATCTCGTAGCCGTCGTCGGTGACGACGATGGTGTGCTCGAACTGGGCCGTCCACCGGCGGTCCTTGGTGACCACGGTCCAGCCGTCGTCCCACATGTCGTACTGGTAGGTGCCGAGCGTGATCATCGGCTCGACGGTGAACGTCATGCCGGGCTCCATCACGTCGGTGGGGCGCGGGCTGTCGTAGTGCGGCACGTAGAGGCCACTGTGGAACGCCTCGCCGATGCCGTGTCCGGTGAAGTCGCGGACCACGCCGTAGCCGAAGCGCTTCGCGTACGACTCGATCACCCGGCCGATGACGTTGATCTGCCGGCCCGGCGCGATGGCCTTGATGCCGCGCATCATCGCCGTGTGGGTCCGCTCGACCAGCAGGCGGGCCTCCTCGCTCACCTCGCCCACGCAGAACGTGGCGTCGGTGTCGCCGTGCACGCCGTTCAGGAAGGCGGTGACGTCGACGTTGATGATGTCGCCGTCCTGGAGCACCGTGGTGTCCGGGATGCCGTGGCAGATGACCTCGTTGAGGCTCGTGCAGCACGACTTGGGGAAGCCCCGGTAGCCGAGCGTCGACGGGTAGGCGCCGTGGTCGCAGAGGAACTCGTGCACCACCCTGTCGATCTCGTCGGTGGTCACCCCGGGCTTGCAGTGCTCACCGGCGAGCTGGGTGGCCTGGGCGGCGAGACGCCCCGCCACGCGCATCTTCTCGATGGTCTCCGGCGTCTGCACGTGCGATCCGCGCCACTCCTGGGGACGCTTCTTACCCACGTACTCCGGGCGCGGGATGTGGGCGGGGACCGCTCGCCACGGGGAGAGCGTGCCGGGGGTCAGCGGCGCACGGACGGTCATGGCCCAAGCCTATCGCCGGGGGTGGTGTGCCCCCCGCCACAGGCCCGCCGGGCAGGTTGTTGCCGTGCCGCAAACGCTGTGCCATTGTTGCTCCGTGGATCAAGGGGGCGCGGCGCCCGTGTTCTCCGTGACGGCGCAGGTCGACGGCGACCGACTGCGCGTCCAGGTGACCGGCGAGGTCGACATGGCGACCGCCGACACCATGTTCCAGACCGCGCTCCGCGAGCCCGCCAAGCAGCTCACGCTCGACCTGCGGGCGGTCACCTTCTTCGATTCGGCCGCCATCCACGCCGTGGTCCGGCTCGCCCAGCGGTTCCCGGCCGCGCTCACCGTGCTGCCGTCCCCGCAGGTCCGGCGCGTGCTGGACATCTCCGGCCTCGGCGACCAGGACTGGCTCGCCCGGCCCTGACCGACTCGGGCGCCCTCCGGCTAGGAGGCCTCTCCCATCCCGGGCGACAGGCCCGGCCCCGGTTCCGGCCGCCCGCGATCCGACGCGGGGTGCCGCTCTCCCGTCTCCCCCGCGGTGTCCGGGGCGAGATCACGACGCAGCGACTCGGCGTCGCGCTTGCGCACCCCGCTCGCCCGGATCGTGTTCACCGCGATGATGGTGAGTTCGTTCGCCACGTTGATGCCGCTGACGCGCAGGCCGCTGCGCAATGCCTCCTGAACCAGGCGGAGGGCCGACATCGCGGCCCGCTGGGAACGGGAGGGCCGGCCGGCGGACGGGGACCAGCCCGCACCGACGGTGCGCGCGGCCTCGGCCAGGCACCGCGCGGCCTCGGCGAGCGACGGCGGGACGGGCTCGTCGTCACGGATCGCGCGTTCGAGGTTGAGCGCGACGTCGCGGCTGTGCAGCAGGGAGCGGATCATGAGGATGGCGCCGTGCCGCCATCCCTGCAGCGCGCTCTGGTTGTGCCACCGTAACGGCGAGATGCGGACGACCTCGTCGGCGCCCGACATTGCGGCCTCCACCTCCGAGGTGTCGAGCCGGCGCAGCCTGTCGAGACCCTGACGGGCCAGCTCGGCGTCCCGGGCCAGGGCCGCGTCGGCGAGACGGTCCAGCTCGGCGGCCATCTGGTCGAGCAGGGGCCGGCCGGCCCGCCGGATCCGGTGGATCGGGTGCAGGGGCAGCACCACGACCGCGACCAGGATGCCGACCGCCCCACCGACGACGCCGTCGACGAAGCGGGGCAGCGCGATGTCGGTCCGGGCCGGGAACAGCACGGCGATCACCATCGCGCTGCCGCCGACCTGGGTGACGAACGCCCCCTCGTCGCTGAGCAGGAC
This sequence comes from Micromonospora sp. ATLC20, assembly GCF_057196585.1. Classification (NCBI taxonomy): domain Bacteria; kingdom Bacillati; phylum Actinomycetota; class Actinomycetes; order Micromonosporales; family Micromonosporaceae; genus Micromonospora; species Micromonospora sp. ATLC20. Next base: position 27,571 of record NZ_JBXUOV010000040.1, on the reverse strand, counting down.
GGCGACGAGGATCGCGGCGGCGACGATGACGCCGATCTGGACGTATCCCTGCCCGATCCAGGAGACCAGCAGGTCGCCCAGCGCGATGCCCACCGCCACGCCGGCGATGAGCAGCAGCGTACGGCGGAAGCGCTGGCTCACCGAGCTGGCGATGGTGCCGACCGCGACGGCGGGCGCGAACAGCGGTTGCGGGTTGTGGATCAGATCCTTCGCGACCCACCACGCGACTGCGGCGGCCACTCCGCACTGCACCGCCACGAGCAGGCTCAACCGCACCCGCCGCAGCCGATCCCGCGCAGTGGCCCGGCCGGTGCGGCGAATCGCCGTCCACGCCGCACCTACCGGGTCGTCCCCGCTGCCGCGGGAAGGACGGAACGACTCACGCCCCATGAGGCGATCCTAGGGACTTCGCCGTATTTGATCCGCTTTACGCGACAACAGCCCTCAGTTCCGGTCGGTCAGCCGGCGGCGCAGCGTCAACTCGGTGCCCGCCTCCGTACGCGTCACGTCCATCTCCCCCAGCGCCTGGATCAGCGCCAGCCCGCGTCCCCGGAAGCTCGACCCGCTCGACTCCCGCCAGCGTCCGCTGTCCCGGATGGTCGCGGTGACCGTGCGGTCGGCGATAGTCACCTCGACCTCGATCGTCGGGTCCACCGGGTCGACCGGGTGCTCGATCGCGTTCGCCGCCGCCTCGGAGACCGCCACGGTCAGGTCGAACAGGTCGGTCTCGCCGACGTGGTGGGCGACGAGGAAGTCCTCCAGCCGCTTGCGGAGCACGCTGAGCCGGGTCGGGTCGGCGGGCAGGCGCAGCGCGAACCGGTTCAGCTCGGCCGCCTCCAGCGCGAGCACCGCCACGTCGTCGTGCCGGGACCGCTCGGCCACCCGGGCCATGACGGCGTCGACCAGGTCCGCCACGTGCCCGGCGCGCGCCGTCGCGTCGGCCCGCAACTGGCCCAGCCCGGCGTCGATGCCCGCGGACCGGTCCTCGATCAGGCCGTCGGTGTAGAGCAGGAGCCGGTTGCCCGGTGCGAGTTCGCCCTCGGCGGCCGGGTAGACGGCGCCGGGGATCGCCCCGATCGGCGGTCCGAGGGCCCGATCGTGCAGGAACGCCACGTCGTCTCCTCGGATCAGCAGGGGTGACGGATGACCCGCGCTGGCGTACCGGATCCGGCCCGTGCGCGGCGAGAAGCCGAGGCAGACCACAGTGGCGAAGGAGCCGCTGCCGGCGGAGTGGACCAGCCGGTTGAGCCGGGTCAGCGCCTCACCCGGGTCGTAGCCCTCCAGGACGTACGCCCGCAGCGCGTTGCGGAGCTGGCCCATCGCCGCGGCGGCCCGCACGCCCTTGCCGACCACGTCACCGATGACCAGCACCAGGTCGTCGTCGGCGGTGGCCATCACGTCGTACCAGTCGCCGCCGACCTCCACGTCCGCGCTGCCGGGCAGGTAGCGGCTGGCCACCACCGCGCCGGGCAACTGCGGCAGCGTACGCGGCAGCAGGCTGTGCTGGAGCGTGGTGGCGATGTGGTGCTCGGCCTCGTAGAGCTGGGCGTTCTCCAGCCGTACGCCGATCAGCCGGGCCAGTTGGGCCAGCGCCGCCTCCTCGGTGCCGCCGCCCTCGCGGCGCCACACCCGCAGCTCGCCGAGTTGCTCGCCGGCGGTGCCGGTGAGCGGCAGCACCACTGTCGGCTCGACGGGCAGGTCGCCGCCGGCGTCCTCCTCGTGGCGCGCCCCGGTGGCGGTGACCCGGACGCGTCCGGCCTCGGCCAGGCGCAGCGCGTGCCGGGCGGCCACCCGCACCACCTCGGCGGTGGACCGGGCAGTGTTGATCTCCACGGCGGCGTCGGCGAGGGCCCGCAGGCGGCGGATGATCTGCCCGCGCAACTGGCCCAGCTCGACGTTGGCCCGCACCCGGGCCACCAGCTCCTGGCTGGAGAACGGCTTGGTCAGGTAGTCGTCCGCGCCGGTGGACAGGCCGGCGACCTCCTCGGCGGCGCCGGCCCGCGCGGAGAGCAGCACGATCGGCACGTGCCGGGTCGCCGGTTCGGCGCGCAGCGCGGCGACCAGCCCGAAGCCGTCCAGCCGGGGCATCATCACGTCGGTCAGCACCAGGTCGAACGGGGTCTCCACGGCCAGCCGCAGCGCCTCCACGCCGTCCGGCACGGCCACCACCTCGTACGCCGGGGAGAGCAGCCGGACGACGTGCTCGCGCAGGTCGGGGTTGTCGTCGGCGAACAGGATTCGGCCGGACCCGCCGGGTGAGCCGGACGGCTCCGGCAGCCCGGTGGGGCGGGCCACCTCGTCGGTCCACAGCGCCGTCTCGGCGACGTACAGGCGGGCCTGCTCCGGTTCGCTCAGCGGCACCGGCGACAGGGCGGCCACCCGGTCGGCGGGCAGGTGCGCGTACCCGAAGGGCATGGTCACGGTGAAGGTGGTGCCCCGGTCGACGACGCTGTGCGCGGTGACAGTGCCGCCGTGCATCTCGACCAGCTCGCGGACCAGGGCGAGCCCGATCCCGGTGCCCTCGTGGGTACGGGAGCGGGCACCGGCCACCCGGTGGAACCGCTCGAAGACCTGCGGCAGTTCCTCCGGGGCGATGCCGACGCCGGTGTCTGTCACCTCCAGGACGGCGGCGCCGTCGGTGGCACGGACCCGGACCCGGATCTCGCCGTCGAAGGTGAACTTGACCGCGTTCGACACCAGGTTGAGGACGATCTTCTCCCACATGTCCCGGTCGACGTAGACCGGCGCGGGCAGCGGCGGGCAGTCCACCACCAGGCGTAGCCCGGCCCGCTCGGTGGCCGAGCGGAACGTGCTGGCCAGCCTGGAGGTGTAGTCGGACAGGTCGGTGGGCTGGTAGCGGGCGGCCAACCGGCCGGACTCCAGCCGGGAGAAGTCGAGCACCGTGTTGACCAGCTTGAGCAGACGCAGCCCGTTGCGGTGCATGACGGTGAGCAGGTCGAGGTACCGCTCGGGCAGCTCCCGGTCGGCGAGCATCTCCTCCATCGGCCCGAGGACCAGCGTCAGCGGGGTACGGAACTCGTGGCTGACGTTGGCGAAGAAGCTGGTCTTGGCGCGGTCCAGCGCGGCCAGCTCGGCGGCGCGGGCGCGTTCCTGCTCGTACGCCCGCTGCTTGCCCACGGCCCGGGACACCTGCGCGGCGACCAGGTCGACGAAGTCCCGGTAGTCGTCGGTGAACGGCAGCCGCCGGGACACCCCGAGCAGCAGCACACCGGCCGGTTCGTTCGTCGCGGTCAGCGGCAGCAGGAGCGCCTGGCCGGCGGCGTCCGGCGGCATCGCGCCCGGCAGGTCGGCGGTGGCGATCCAGCGCGGCTCGGTGAACGGCTCGCCCTCGGGCAGGCCGGGCGGCGGATCGGCGACGGTGGCCGGATCCACGCCGGAGCAGCCGCCCGGCACGAGCGTGCCGCGCTCGTCGGGGAACCACAGCGCACTGAACGGCACGTCGGCGCGGTGGGCGTCGAGCACACGGGTGACGGCCCGGCCCAGTTCGAGCATGCTCGGCACGTCGCCCAGCTCGTTGCCCAGCTCGGCCAGGGCGCGCAGCCGGCGCTCGCCGAGCACCCGCCCGGTGGTCTCGTTGACGAAGCAGAAGATCCCGCTGACGCTGCCGTCGACGTCGCGGATCGGGTCGTACGAGACGTCGAAGTAGACGTCCTCCAGGAAGCCGTGCCGGTTCAGCACGAAGGGGTGGTTCTCACCCCGGTAGGGCACGCCCGTGCGGCGCACCCCGTCCAGCAGCGGGCCGAGCACGTCCCAGGTCTCGGCCCAGTGCCGGTGCGCGGCCTGCCCGATCACGGCGGGGTGCTTGTCGCCGATGGTGGGCCGGTAGGCGTCGTTGTAGAAGGCGAGATGCTCCTCGCCCCAGAACACCACCATCTGGGCGCGGGACGACAGCATGGTGCTCATCGCGTGGCTGAGCGCGGCGGGCCAGCGGTCCGGGCTGCCGAGCGGGGTGGCGCGCCAGTCGAAGGCGCGCAGCCGCTCGCCCATCTCGCCGCCGGCCGCGAACGCCGCGGCGAGCAGCGGCGACAGTGACGCCTCGCCGGCCGCCGGGGACGAACGACTGTCGCCCCCGCCCCCCTGGGCCGAGCTCATGCAGCCTCCCGCTCCGGCCATGATCACGACGGTCGGCGCTGTCACGCCGACCGTCCCCGCCTACTACCCCGACGGTCGAGCAACGTAACGCACCCGCACCGTTCGACGCTGCTTACCTCCGTGTCATCCTGGCGTAACCGACGCTCCGGGGCGACTCGGGCGACCTCGCAGGGTCGGCGGGACCGCCGATTCGGCTGTCCGCGCACCTACGAAACGCGGGTGTGTGATCTGGCCGACATCGCGGCCCGGACCAGCGCGGCCACCGGCCGCGGATCGGCCTCGTTCTCCGGATGCCACTGCACCCCGAGCACGAAGCGCCGCGCCGGATCCTCCACCGCCTCGACCACCCCGTCGTCGGCCCAGCCGGTCACCGCCAGGCCGCCGGGGTCGGCCACCGCCTGATGGTGGTACGAGTTGACCCGGTCCACCCCGGTCATCACCTCGGCGGCCCGGCTGCCGGTGGCGAAGCGCACCGGATGCGACCCGTACACGCCCGGCGCGGGCCGGTGCCCGTCGTGCCCGACCACGTCCGGCAGGTGCTGGTGCAGCAGACCGCCGTACGCCACCGCGAGCAGCTGCATCCCCCGGCACACGCCCAGCACCGGCAGGTCGGCGGCGAGCGCGGCGGTCAACAGCGTCGTCTCCCCCGCGTCGCGCTCCGGCCGGCTCTCGGTGCGCGGGTCCGGCGGCTCGCCGTACCGCTCCGGGCCGACGTCCGCGCCGCCGGCCAGCAGCAGCCCGTCCAGCAGCCCCAGCACGTCCGCGTCGGCGTCGTCCGGGGGCAGCACCACGGCCCGGCCGCCCGCCGCGGTGACCGCCCGGACGTACGCGTGCGGCACGAGCGTCGCCGGCACGTCCCGCCACACCGCCCAGCCGGCCGGCTCGACGTATGCGGTGATGCCGATGACAGGTCGCGTCATAGCGGAGTGACGTACGCGCCGGTGATGCCGCCGTCGACGACGAACTGCGCGGCGGTCATGAACGAGGCGTCGTCGCTGGCGAGGAACGCCACCGCGGCGGCGATCTCGGTCGGGTCGCCGAACCGGCCCATCGGCACGTGCACCAGCCGCCGGGCAGCCCGCTCCGGGTCCTTGGCGAACAACTCCAGCAGCAGCGGCGTCGCCACCGGCCCGGGACACAGCGCGTTGACCCGGATGCCCTCGCGGGCGAACTGCACGCCCAGCTCCCGGGTCATCGCCAGCACCCCGCCCTTGCTCGCCGTGTACGCGATCTGCGAGGTGGCCGCGCCCATCAGCGCCACGAACGACGCGGTGTTGATGATCGAGCCCTTGCCCTGCCGCCGCATGTGCGGGATGACGTACTTGCAGCACAGGTAGACGCTCGTGGTGTTGACCCGCAGCACCCGCTCCCAGGCGTCCAGGCCGGTCTCCAGGATCGAGTCGTCGTCCGGCGGCGAGATGCCCGCGTTGTGGAACGACACGTCCACCCGGCCGTGCCGCTGCACCACCCCGTCGAACAGGTCATGCACGGCCGTCTCGTCGGCCACGTCGGCGGCGACGAACTCGCCGCCCACCTCCTGGGCGGCCCGGGTACCGGCGTCGGCGTCGATGTCCACGCACACCACCCGGGCGCCCTCGGCGGCGAAACGCCGTACGGTGGCCAGCCCGATGCCGCTGCCCGCGCCGGTCACGACCGCCACCCGGTCGGAAAGCCGTCCCTGCACTGTGATCACTCCTCGGTGCCGATGAACACGTTCTTGACGTCGGTGAAGGCGTGCAGCGCGTCCGGACCCAGCTCCCGGCCCAGGCCGGAACGCTTCATCCCGCCGAACGGGGTCCAGTAGCGCACCGAGGAGTGCGAGTTGACGCTGAGGTTGCCCGATTCGACGGCGCGGGCCACCCGCACCGCCCGCCCGACGTCCCGGGTCCAGATCGAGCCGGAGAGCCCGTACTCGGTGTCGTTGGCGAGCCGGATCGCGTCCGCCTCGTCGTCGAACGGCAGCACCGAGACGACCGGGCCGAACACCTCCTCCCGCCAGTGCCGATCGGCCGGGGAGCCGGCGAGCAGCACCGTCGGGGCGTACCAGAAGCCGGGACCGTCGGGGCACGAGCCGGTGAATGCGACGTCCGCCCCGTCGACGTACCCGGCGACCCGGTCCCGGTGCGCGGCGGAGATCAGCGGGCCCATCTCGGCCGTGTCCCGGGCCGGGTCCTCCACCCGCACCGCCCGTACGGCCGGTTCGAGCAGTTCCAGGAACCTGTCGTACACCCGGCGCTGGACCAGGATCCGGGAGCGGGCGCAGCAGTCCTGGCCCGCGTTGTCGAAGACGGCGTACGGCGCTGTCGCCGCCGCCTTCTCCAGGTCCGCGTCGGCGAAGACGATGTTCGCCGACTTGCCACCCAGCTCCAGCGTCACCCGCTTCACCTGGGCCGCGCAGCCGGCCATGATCCGGGTGCCGACCTCGGTCGAGCCGGTGAAGCAGATCTTGCGGACCGCCGGGTGGGTGACGAACCGCTCGCCGACCACACTGCCCCGACCGGGCAGCACGGTGAACACGCCGTCGGGCAGGCCGGCGTCGCGGGCCAGTTCGGCCAGGCGCAGCGCGGTGAGCGGGGTCAGCTCGGCCGGTTTCAGCACCACCGTGTTGCCGGCGGCCAGTGCCGGGGCGAACCCCCAGCCGGCGATCGGCATGGGGAAGTTCCACGGCACGATCACGCCGACCACGCCCAGCGGCTCGTGGAAGGTCACGTCGAGCCCGCCGGGCACCGGGATCTGGTGCCCGGTCAGCCGTTCCGGCGCGCCCGCGTAGTAGTCGAGCACGTCGCGGACGTTGCCCGCCTCCCAGCGCGCGTTGCCGATGGTGTGCCCGGCGTTGCGCACCTCCAGGAGCGCCAGCTCATCCAGATGCGCGTCGACCCGGGCGGCGAACCGCCGCAGCAGCCGCCCCCGATCCCCCGGCGCCACCCGACGCCACGTCTCGAACGCCGCGGAAGCCCGCGCGACCGCCGCATCCACGTCCTCGACGGAGCACCCCGGAACGACCCCGATCCCCGCCCCGTCGACAGGCGAAATCACCTCACCCACGCGCGCCCCTCCCCTTCTCCCCGCCGATCTTGCAGTTGCTGCCCCGGCAAAAGCCGCACAACACCCCGGCCGGGGGCCGCAAGTGCAAGATCGACGTGGACAGCGGGGCGCGACGGCGGGTCAGAGGCGTTCGAAGCCACGAGTCAGCTCCCAGTCCGTCACCGCGGCGTCGAAGGCGGTCAGCTCGACCTTCGCCTGGTTGGCGTAGTGGGCGGCCACCTCGTCGCCGAACGCCTCCCGGGCCACCTCCGAGCGCTGCCACAGGTCCAGCGCGTCACGCAACGTGGTGGGCACCCGCTCGGCGTCCGGGTCGTCGTACGCGTTCCCGGTGCACTCGTCGCCCAGTTCCAGCTCGTTCTCGATCCCGTGCACCGCGCCGGCCACCAGCGCGGCGATCGCCAGGTACGGGTTGACGTCGGCCCCCGGCACCCGGTTCTCCACCCGCATCCCCTGCCCGTGCCCGACAAGCCGCAGCGCGCAGGTGCGATTGTCGGTGCCCCAGCGCAGCGCGGTCGGCGCGAACGAGCCGGGCTGGTAGCGCTTGTAGGAGTTGATGTTCGGCGCGAAGAACAGGCTGAACTCGCGCATCGTGGCGAGCAGCCCGGCCAGCACCCGCTGCCCGGTGACGCTCAGGTGCGCGGGCCCGTCGCCCAGCATCGCCGACGAGCCGGAGGCGTCGCGCAGCGAGAAGTGGATGTGGCAGGAGTTGCCCTCCCGCTCGTTCGGCTTGGCCATGAACGTGATCGCCATGCCCTCCTGGGCGGCGATCTCCTTCGCGCCGTTCTTGTAGATGACGTGGTGGTCGGCGCAGCGCACCGCCTCGTCGTACCGGAAGGCGATCTCGTGCTGGCCGAGGTTGCACTCGCCCTTCGCGCTCTCCGGGGTGAGCCCGGCGCCGGCCATCTCGGTGCGGATGCGGCGCAGCAGCGGCTCGACCCGGGCGGTGCCGAGCAGCGAGTAGTCCACGTTGTACTGGTTGGCCGGGGTCAGGTCGCGGTAGCCGCGCTGCCACGCCTCCTCGTACGAGTCGCGGTAGAGCACGAACTCCAGCTCGGTGCCGGCGTACGCGGTCAGCCCGTGCGCGGCCAGCCGGTCGAGCTGGCGGCGCAGGATCTGCCGGGGCGAGGCGACCACCGGGCCGGAGGCGTCCAGCCACTCCAGGTCGGCCAGCAGCAGCGCGGAGCCGGGCTGCCAGGGCATCCGGCGCAACGTGTCCAGGTCGGGGCGCATGGCGAAGTCGCCGTAGCCGCGTTCCCAGCTCGACATCGCGTACCCGTCGACGGTGTTCATGTCGACATCCACGGCGAGCAGGTAGTTGCAGCCCTCGCTGCCGTGCGTGACCACCTGGTCGAGGAAGTAGGGCGCGTGGAACCGCTTGCCCTGCAGTCGGCCCTGCATGTCGGTGAGGGCGAGCACCACCGTGTCGATCTCACCCTCGGCGACGGCGACCCGCAGCTGTTCCAGCGAGAGCGGAGATTTCCTCATCGACGCGCCTCCATCACCAAGGTCTACTGGCAGAACCGGATCACCGTCAATGCCCCCTGCGGCCACCGTCGCAAACGCGATCGGTCGAGGGCGGAGGCCCGCCCGCCCCGTTGAGGTAGGTGAGAACGGCCAGGACGCGGCGGTGGCCGCTGTCGGTCACGGCGAGGCCCAGCTTGGTGAAGATGTTGCCGATGTGCTTGTGTACGCCGTTGTCGGTGATGACGAGCCGGTCGGCGATGGTGGTGTTGTCGTGTCCCTGGGCCATCAGCGCGAGCACCTCACGTTCGCGGGGCGTGAGGACGGAGATGGGGTCCCGGCGGCGGGCCAGGAGTTGGGCGACGACCTCGGTGTCCATGGCGGTGCCACCGGCGGCCACCCGGCGCAGCGCGTCGACGAACTCGTCCACCCGGCTGACCCGATCCTTGAGGAGGTAGCCGACCCCGCCGCCGGTGGTGGCGAGGAGTTCGGCGGCGTACTGCTGCTCGACGTACTGCGACAGCACCAGGACCGGCAGGTCGGGATGCTGTCGACGGGCCTTCAGGGCGGCCCGGATGCCCTCGTCGCGGAACGACGGCGGCAACCGGACATCGACAATGGCGACGTCCGGCCGGTGGTCCCGCACGGCGGTGAGGAAACCCGCCGCGTCGCCCGCGATGGCGACGGTGTCGAATCCGACGCTGTTGAGCAGCAGTTTCAGCCCGGTGGCCAGCAGCACGTTGTCTTCGGCGATCACAACCTGCACGGCAACTCCATGGTGATCGTCGTCGGCCCGCCGGCCGGGCTGTCGACGTCGACGGCCCCGTCGAGCGCGAGCACGCGGCGACGGATTCCAGCCAGGCCGGTGCCGACCCGATCGTCGGCGCCGCCGACGCCGTTGTCGGTGATCGCCACCGACAACCGGTCGGCCCTGCGGGTCACCGTGATGCCGGCCGCTGTCGCCCGGCTGTGCTTGGTGACGTTGGTGAGCGCCTCGGCGACGGCGAAGTAGACGACGGCCTCCACCGCCGCCGGTACGGTGTCGAGGTCACCGACGTCCAGCCGGGTCGGCACGCCGCAGCGGGCCGTCACCGCGGTCAACGCACCGGTCAGGCCGCGGTCGGCGAGGATCGGCGGGTAGACGGTGCGGATCACCTCACGGAGTTCGGTCATCGCCTCCTCGGTTCCTTCGTGGGCGTCCCGGAGAAGATCCTCCAGGAGCTGCTCGTTCCGGGGGTTGTCGTACAGCGCCCGTCGGGCCACGGCCAGCCGCATGGCGATGGCCACCAGCCGGGCCTGGGTGCCGTCGTGCAGGTCGCGCTCGATCCGGCGCAGCTCCGCGCCGTGCGCGTCGAGCACGTCCGCCCGGGTACGGGTCAACACGGCGACCCGGTCGGCGAGCTGTTCGGCCGTGGAGTGCGACAGCACCGCCAGACAGATCCGGGCGTGCGCGCGGGCGATCGGCGGCAGGGCCAGGTACGCCAGCGCCGCGAGCAGGAGCATCTGTAGGGGCCCGAGGGTGAGAGCCGACGTCCAGCCGGTAACCGGGATGTCGATGAACAGCCGGGGCCGTTCTTCCGGCGCGAACGCCCACCACAGCGGTGTGGCGACCGCGGCGGGCACGAGGTTGCCTACGCACAGCAGCGTGAGCAGACCGAGCACCGTCCCGGTGAGGGCGTTCACCGGCAGCCAGAGCAGGTCGCGGAGCGTGGCCGGATCGGCCCAGGCCCGGCGGGCCGGCACGCGCAGGGCGGGACGTGCCGCCAAGGGCGTCCCGAGCAGACGGCCGGCTCGGCTCCGGTGCCAGTTCGCCCACCTCCGGGCGAGCCTCGGATGGCACAGCAGCGGCAGCGCGCACAACGTCGCGATTCCGGTGGCCAGTGCCGCCAGCAGGAACACGGCAGCATGCCACACCTGCACCCATCGTCGTCCTGACGTCACAGCATGCCTTTCCGCGTACCGCCGGGGCGGTGTCCCGGCCCGGCGCCAAGTCTGCCCGGCGACTGCCGCCCAGGGCACTACAGGCAGCTGTACCTGAAATCCGGTGGTACGAGGTATCGGCCCGCGCCGAAGCCGCTCCTAGCGTCGACGGCATGAGATCGAACAGCAGAATTCCCTCGCTACGACGAGTCGCGTCGGGTGCGGCGGCCGGACTTGTCGCCCTCGGAGTCGCGGTCATCGGGCTCGGCCCCGCGGAAGGATCGGCGACCCGTCCGGGCCACCCGGACAGCCGGCTGCAACGGAACACCGACGCGATCCACGCCCTCGGGGTGACCGGCGTCCAAGCCCGGGTGACCACCGCCGACGGCCGGCACCTCATCGCCACCAGCGGCGTTGCCGACCGTGCCACCGGACGCCCGGTGCCACCGACCGGGCGCTTCCGGATCGCGAGTACCCGCAAGGCGTTCGAAGCCGCCGTCCTCCTACAACTGGTCGAGGAGCACCGGCTGTCCCTCGACGACACAGTCGAGCGGTGGCTACCGGGCGTGGTCCGCGGCAACGGCAACGACGGCCACCGGATCACCGTGCGTCACCTCCTGCAGAACACCAGCGGCATCCACGACGACCTGCCCGGCTACACCACGCCCGAGGAATACCTCCAGCAGCGGTACGACGTCTACACACGCGAGCAACTCGTGGCGCGGGCGATGAACCACCGGCCGGACTTCGCACCCGGAGCGGGCTGGAACTACTCCAACACCGGCTTCGTCCTGGCCGGCATGATCATCGAGCGGGTCACCGGCCGGTCGCTGCGACAGGAGGTCACCGACCGGATCGTCCGTCCGCTCGGCCTGCACGACACCACCTGGCCCGGCACCTCGCCGTCCCTGCCCCGGCCGCACGCCCGGGCATACCAACTGTTCGAGACCGGTGAGCTGGTGGACGTCACCGAGCAGGTTCTGGTCGACCCGGACTCCATCGTCTCCAGCACCCGAGACCTCGACCGGTTCTTCCGGGCCCTGCTGGGCGGCCGGCTGTTGGGCCCCGCACAACTGGCCGAGATGAGACGCACGGAGGGGATCAACGAGGAAATCGGCGCGATCTGGCCGGGCGGTCGCTACGGGCTCGGCCTGGTCAGCCGCCCGCTGCCCTGCGGGGGCGTCTACTGGGGCCACGACGGCGGCGACGGCGGCTACATCACCGTCACCGGCGTCAGCGACGACGGCCGGCGCAGCGCCGTCGTGTCCATGTCCGCCTCGCTCGGCGACTCGCTGGACCACATGCTCGGGCAGCAACGCGGCGCCGACACGCTGATCCAGAACGCGCTGTGCGGCCGGTTGTGACCGGACCAAGCCGCGTGCCGTGAACGAGAGCCCGACCGGCGAGCACGCGGGTCGGGCCCATTTCTGCGGTAGGCGGGGCCCAGCTCAGCCGCCGCAGGGCGGCCCGCTGTGGGTGGCGACGAGCAACCTCGACGGTCGCGGCACGACGGCGGCCGACGACCGCGTCCTCCGTTTACCGCTCACCCACCGTCGCCCCACGAGCTGACCCGGGGGTACGCGGACAGCGCGGCCCGGGATCAGTCACGTCAGAACGATGAGGCACCGGCCACGAGCGCCCGGGCCGCGTCGGTCCACCAGTAGAAGACCTCGCGGCCCGACCGGCGCTTCTGAAGCAGGCCGGCCTCCGTCAGCACGCGCAGGTGACCCCCGACAGTGCCCAGTGGCAGTTCGGTCGCGGCGACCAATGCGGTGGTGCTGATCGGTTCGGCCGCCTGCACCAGGATCCGGCTCCGTGCGTCACCGAGCAGACGCCGCAGAGGATCCGGCGTGCCGAGAGGCGCCCCGGCGAAGATCCCCGTCACCGGATAGACGATCCCGAACCGGTCGGGCAACCTCCAGGAGACCCAGCCTCCCCGGCAGTGGGCCGCGAAGAAGGTCAGCTCCCCGCCCCGTACGTCGAACGGCGGGTAGGGCCGTTCCTCGACCTGCAACCGGCCGTCGCCGAGCCAGCACATGCCCGGCCGCATGTCGTCGATGACCCCGGCCCATCCGTCCCTGCCCAGGCGGGAGATCCGGGACACCACGTCGGCGCGCAGTACCGATTGCCGGCGCGGCCAGTCCGCCTCGATCGTGTGGTGCCAGACCCAGCGCAGCAGAGCAGCAGCCCGGCCCGCCAACCCTGGACCGCGCAACTCGGGGGGCAGCGGGGAGCGTACGCGGGCCAGATCCGCTCGGATCCGCTCGTCCGGCAGCGATTCCAGCGCCACGATCTCGTCGTCGAGCGTCATGTTCGGACGGGCGGGAGGCACCGTCATGAAGTCGGCCATCCAGGAGGGCGACATGGCGTGCGCCACGATGGCCGCGGTCACGGGGTCGCCGTCGAGGAAACCTCGGAATGCGTCGGCGTGCTGGTCCCGCCAGGCCCGGTGCCACGGAAGCGGCTGACCTCGGCGCAGGATGTTGAGCGCCCCCAACGTCTCGGTGAGTTGTGACGTGCCGAAACGTGCCTGCGCCATCACTTCTGCGTCGACCAGGAACACCGCCACGTTTCGCCTCCAGTCGAAACTCTAGGGTCGCACCGCGCGATACCTCAAGCTGCCGGCCATGCAGAGCGTCATTCAGTCGACCGAACCGCGGACCGTGGGCGGGCGGAACTTCAGGGCGTTGTGGGCCGGTGTCGGGATCACCAACCTGGCCGACGGCGTCGTCAAGCTGACCCTGCCCCTGGTGGCCGTGTCGATGACGGACTCCCCCGCACTGGTCGCCGGCACCACTCTGGCCAACACCCTGCCCTGGCTGTTGTTCTCGCTGCCCGCCGGCGTCCTCGCCGACCGGGTCGACCGCCGACGCCTGATCATGGCCTCGACCGTCGTGCGCGCCCTGATCCTGGCCGTGCTCGTCGCCGGCTTCCTCGCGGACGCGCTGCCGCTGGCCGGCCTGTACGCGGGAGCACTGGCACTCGGCATCGCCGAGGTGTTCACCGACACCACCCGGATGTCGGTGGTGCCGATGGTCGTCCCCCGGAACCGCATGGAGTCCGCGTACGCCAAGTTGACCGCGACCGAGACCGTCGCCAACGAGTTCATCGGGCCTCCTCTGGGCGGGCTGCTGGCTGCCGCCGGGCTGGCCGTCGCGCTCGGCGCCGGAGGCGTCGGCTATGCCGGCGCGCTGCTCGCCTTGGTGCTCATGACCGGTCCCTATCGCAGCAACCGCCACCCCGGCTCGACGCCGAGCGCGTCCGGCCTTCGTGCCGACATCCGGGAGGGCGTCCGGTACGTGTGGCGGGAGCGGGTGTTGCGGACGCTGCTGCTGGTAGCCGGCGCGGCGAGTGGCTGCTGGGCGGCGTGGATGTCGGTCATCGTCGTCTATGCGGTCGCGCCCGGACCGCTGGACCTCAGCCGCTCGGAGTACGGACTGCTGATCGGCGCCCTGGGAGTGGGCGGCGTGCTGGGCGCCGGTGTCGCGCCGGCGCTCACCCGCCGGCTGGGAAGGCCGGTCGTCCTCACCGCGTCGATGGCCTGTTTCGCCGTGCTGCTGGCGGCACCGGCGATCTCCTCGTCACCCCCGCTGATCGCCGTGACCACCCTCCTGGGCGGCGCCGGCAGCGGCGCCTGGAACGTCACCTACAGCTCACTGCGCGCGCTCGTCGTCCCCGATGCGATGATGGGGCGCTACAGCGGGGTGAGTCGCCTGACCAGCTGGGGATCGATGCCGCTCGGGGCTCTGCTCGCCGGCTTCACCGCGGAACTGATCGGCGTCAGAGCGGTCTTCTGGGGCGGGGCAGCGCTGTGTGCCCTGGTGATCGCGGTGACGTTGCGTACGGTCAGCTCGCCGGAGTTCCGGCGGTTGGAAGCCCGCGCGAACGCCTCCACGGATCGCGACTGACTCGCCGCGATCCGAGGTGCCGACGCTGACGCGTCACATCGGCCGGACCCAGGCGGACCGCCACTGCGGGGACGGGTCCGCACCGAGGCTCGTCCAGTACTCCCGACCGTCGACGATCCGCCCGTCGCGCACGGTCCAGAACGACGCGACCCGGTGCACGCCCATCCCCTCGTGCGGCACCTCCACTTCGGACACGACCGTCTCGCCCGCCGCCACCACCCGCAGTACCCGGATCGACCAGCCCTCCGGGTACTCGGCGTTGATCTTCACGTAGTTGTCGCGGCCCACGATCCGCTCGGCGCTGGCCGGCCACTCCACCACCACGTCGTCGGCCAGCAGCTCGCCGACGCCGGCCCAGTCCCGGGCCTGCATGCGCTCCCACAACGCGCGTACCACCGCTTCCGAGTCCATTACCGGATGATGGCAGGACCCACCGACAGCTACGACGGCTCGGCGGGCTCGGGTTCGGGTTCGGCCTGGTCGACGGTGCGGCGCGGGCCGGTGAACCACTTGCGGGCCGAGGCGTACCACCAGATGGCGACGCCGAGCAGTACGCCACCGATGGCGATGGGCGCGTAGTTCACCGCCGTCCAGCTGAAGTCGGGGTTGCCTGGTACACCCGCCGGGACGATCGGCAGCACGAAGTAGACCGAGATGACCGCGATCTCGACCACCGCGATCCAGCCGAGCAGCTTGTAGCGGCGGCCGAGCGTCCACGGGCCCGGGGTGAACCGGTCGCCCATCCGCAGCCGCAGGAAGATCGGGATGATGAAGGACAGGTACAGCCCGATCACCGCGACAGACACCACCGCGTAGAACGCGACCGGGATGCCGCCACGCTGGTAGAGCGCGGGCAGCGTGAGCACCAGC
Organism: Micromonospora sp. ATLC20; assembly: GCF_057196585.1. Classification (NCBI taxonomy): domain Bacteria; kingdom Bacillati; phylum Actinomycetota; class Actinomycetes; order Micromonosporales; family Micromonosporaceae; genus Micromonospora; species Micromonospora sp. ATLC20. The sequence continues at coordinate 12,254 of NZ_JBXUOV010000040.1, read as the reverse complement.
CCGGCCAGCGTCGCGCCGATGATGGCGTTGACGGGCGTGCCGTTGCGGTTCACCTTCGACCAGAGTCTCCAGCCGGGCACCGCGCGGTCCCGGCTGAACGCGTACGCCATCCGCGACATCGACGTCACGCAGCTCATGCCGCAGAAGAACTGCCCGATGGTGGAGATGATGATGACGGCCTTGAAGAAGAACGGCGTCAGCGCGCTCTCGAAGATCGCCCCGGAGAAGCCGCCCGCCTCGTTTATGGCGTCCACGTCGGTGGCCGCGAACAGGAACGCCAGCAGCAGGATCCAGCCACCCACCGCCGAGTAGAAGATCGACCGCCACAGCCCCTGCGCGGCGGCCTTGGACGCGCCCCGGGTCTCCTCGGAGACGTGCGCGCAGGCGTCGAAGCCGGTGATCGTGTACTGCGTGAGCAGGAAACCCAGTGGCAGCACGTAGAACCAGAACGCCAGCCCGCCGGTGTCGCCGTCCCCGAAGCCGGAGTTGTTGAACCGCTCGGTGAACACGAACTGGAAGCTCTGGTGGTTGTCCGGGACCAGGACCAGGATCAGCACCACGGCGGCCGCGCCGGCCACGTGCCACCAGACCGAGACGTTCTGGAGTACGTCGATGATCCGGTGCCCGTAGATGTTGATCAGCCCGTGCAGCGCGAGGATCACCACGAACAGCCCGAACGTCTGGTGCCCGGTGCCGGCCCAGCCGTCGAACAACGCCGACAGCGTCAAGTTGAGGAACGTGGCGCAGCCGTAGTCGACCGACGCGGTCACCGCGACCAGCCCGATCAGGTTGAGCCAGCCGGTGAACCAGCCGTGCACCGGCCGGCCCATCGTCGCCGCCCACCAGTAGATCCCGCCCGCTGTCGGGTACGCGGACACCAGTTCGGCCAGGCAGAAGCCGATGATCAGGATGAACAGCGAGATCAGCGGCCAGCCCCAGGAGATCGCCACCGGGCCGCCGTTGTTCCACGCCTGACCGAACGTGGTGAAGCAGCCGGCCAGGATCGAGATGATGGAGAACGAGATCGCGAAGTTGGAGAAGCCGCTCCACTTGCGGCGCAGCTCCTGTTTGTAGCCGAGTTCGGCGAGTCGTCGGGCGTCGTCGTCCATCGGCTGCTCGGCGGTCGGCGCGGGCGTCGTGGCCACTGCACACCTCCTCGAGGCGATGCTCGTGCGAGTGCTCGCAGTGTGCTCCCGGCCGATCAAGGTGGTCAATACGTACCCCGGTAATTGCGTTGTCGCCCGATCCCACCCGGGGCATCATTGTGGGCGTGACCAGGCCCGACCCGACGGGCCGGCACCGGGCGCTCGGCAACGCCCGGTCCGCGGCGGCGCGCGGCGTCCACCTCTCTCTCACTGATGTACGGCGAACTGCCGTACCCTCCGGACGCCCCGCGCCGCCGCACCTCTAGACGAACAGCAGCCCCGCGACCCACAGCGCGGCGATCATCAGGCCGGCGGTGAACTCCAGGACCATCGACAGCCCGGCCGCCTTGAGTGCCTGCACCGTGGCCGGCCAGGCGAGGCGGGTATCGCCCAGCCGCAGCCGTTCCGCGCCGAAGATCCCGCCGACGAAGCCGATCGGCAGCCCGATCACCGGGATCACGAAGAACCCGACCACGCCGAGCAGTCCGCCGGCCAGCAGCGACGTGGTGGGCACGCCGGTCCGCTTCAGGTTGCGCCCCGGCCAGAGGTACTTGAGCACGGTGCCGCCGGCGGCGATCGCGGTGGCGGCGGCGAGCACCGCCCAGCGGCCCGGCCCGGCGTCGCCGAACAGCGTCCACACCAGCACCCCGCCCCAGCACAGCGGCAGAGCCGGCAGCCCCGGCACGATCACTCCGGCCAGGCCGGCGACGATCGCCAGCGCGGCGACCACCGACACCACGGCCTGCGAATCGGTAAGGCTCACAGTTCTCTCCTACCCGCCCAGGCGGGCGCGGATGCCGTCGGCGGGCACGGGTGCGCCGAACAGCCGGCCCTGCCCGGTGTCGCAGCGCAGCGCGCGCAGCCGTTCGGCCTGTACCTCGGTCTCCACCGCCTCGGCCGTCACCGACAGCTCCAGCGCGTGCGCCAGCCGGACCAGCGCGTCCACGATCCGCTCGTCCCGGTGGTCGGCGGCCACGTCCCCGCCGTCACCCTTTATCCCCTCGACGAACGGGCCGGCCAGCTTCACGCAGTGGATCGGCAGCCGCCGCAGGTACGCCAGGTTCGAGTAGCCGGTGCCGAAGTCGTCGATAGCCAGCCGCAGCCCGAGGCCGGCGAGCTGGTGCAGCGTCCGCAGCGGCTCACCGGCGCTGCCCATGACGGCGCTCTCGGTCAGCTCCAGCTGCAACAGCTCGGCCGGCAGGCCGGTGTGCTGCAACGCCTCGGCCACCGTCTCCACGATGGCCGGGTCGTCGGCCTGCCGGGCGGCCAGGTTGACGCTGACCACCGGCGTGGTGTCCGGGTACGCACGCCGCCACGACTCGGCGTCGCGGCACGCCTGACGCAGCACCCAGGCGCCGAGCCGGACGATCAGGCCGGTCTCCTCGGCCAGCCCGATGAAGCGGTCCGGCCCGATCAGTCCCAGCTCCGGGTGCTGCCAGCGCACCAGCGCTTCGACCGCCACCATCGTGCCGTCCAGCAGCGACACGATCGGCTGGTAGTGCAGCACGAACTCGCCCCGGTCCAGCGCGGCGGGCAGGTTCGCGGCCAGCGCGGAACGGGCGATGTCGGCGGCGCTGCGCTCCGGGTCGTACACCGCCCAGCGGCCCCGGCCCTCCGCCTTGGCCCAGTAGAGCGTGGTGTCGGCGGCCTTCATCAGGTCACCGACGCTCGTCTCCGCCGCCGGGCACTCCACGATGCCGATGCTCGCCGATACGGCCAGCTGCTGGTCGCCGACGTGCACCGGCGCGGACACCGCGGCCAGGGCCAGTTCGGCGACCTCCACCGCGTCGTCGATGCCGCCGTCGGAGTCGACCAGGATGACGAACTCGTCGCCGCCCATCCGGGCCACCAGGTGACCGCGCCCGGCCACGCAGTCGCTGAGCCGGCGGGCGATCACCTTGAGCAGCCGGTCGCCCAGGTCGTGGCCGAGGCTGTCGTTCACCGCCTTGAAGCCGTCCAGGTCGATGAAGCAGAGGCCGACGCGCTGGTCCGGGCCGGCGCCGTCGAAGACCTCGCCGAGTTGTTCGAAGAACAGCGTCCGGTTGGGCAGGCCGGTCAGCGGGTCGTGCAGCGCCTGGAAGCGCAGCCGCTGCTGCAGCTCGTACCGCTGGGTGATGTCCTCCACCATCGCGACGGTGAACCGGGGCCGGCCGTCGTCGTGCCGGATCAGCGAGACCGCGAGGTCGGTCCAGACCACGCTGCCGTCCTTGCGGTAGTAGCGCTTCTCCACCCGGGCGCTGTCCCGCTTGCCCTCGATCAGCTCCTTGTACAGCTCCCACATCCCGGCCGCGTCGTCGGCATAGGCCAGCGCCGACACGTTCATCCGCCGCATCTCCGCGACGGTGTAGCCGAGCATGTCCGCGAACGCCTGGTTGACCTCGATGATCTGCCCGTCCACCCCGGCGATGCCGATGCCGATGACGGCGCCGGTGAAGACCGCCCGGAAGCGGGCCTCGCTGTCGCGCAGCGCCTGCTCGACGGTGTCCCGGGCCTGCCACGCCGACCGGGCGATCCGCTCCTGCTGGCTGAAGACCCGGTCGCGCAGCGCGCGGGCGAACCCGGCAGCGAACGCGCCCTGCAGCAGCGCCACCCGCTCGCGCAGCTCCGGCGACTCGGTGCGTGACGGCAGCACCCAGGGCAGGAACCGGTCACCGAGCGCCTGCACCGACCAGTCGAGCACGCCCGGCTCGGTGAGGTGCGCCTGGACCAGGGCACGCCCCACCTCCTCCGCCGGGCCGGCGGAGAAGGTGGGGGCGAGCAGGGCCTCGCCGAGCCGCTCGGTGAGCGGCACCAGCAGGCGCTCGGTCTCGGCCGCGCTCAGCGGCACGAACCCGATGCGACGCACCGCGCGAGCCCACTCGGCGGCGTACGCGGCGGCGCCGGGCCGGCTGACGTCTCCCCCGTCGCTGTCCGGGGCGCGCATGGGGTTCAGCCGGCGGCGCGGTCGTGCCGGGCGACGCCGCCGAAGGCCCCGAACCGCTCCGGGTGCTCGTCCACGTCCGACGGGGAGTCGGGCCGCCACAGCGGCATGTGCACCACGCCCGGTTCGAGGATCGTCCAGTCGCCGAAGAAGCCGGTGATCTCGGCCCGCGAGCGCAGCGTGATCTCGGTGGCGGTACGCGCCGACAGCCGCTGCGCGTCCAGCATCTCCTGCGGCTGGTCCTCGAACGTGGAGTGGGAGATGACCAGGTAGCTGCCGGGTGCGGCGGCGGCGCGCAGGGTGGCCAGGATGTCGGCCGGGCGGTCGGCGTCGGGCACGAAGTGCACCACGCCGGCGAGCAGGATGCCCAGCGGCCGGTCGAAGTCGATCAGGCCGCTGGCGGCGGCGTGGTCCAGGATCAGCTTCGGCTCGCGCAGGTCGGCCAGGACCGCGGTGGCCCGGTCGTTGCCGGCGAGCAGTTCGTGGCTGTGCGCCACGGCGACCGGGTCGATGTCGACGTACACGATCCGGGCGTCCGCGTTGGCGGCCTGGGCGACCTCGTGCACGTTGCCGACGGTGGGGATGCCGGAGCCGATGTCGAGGAACTGGTCGATGCCGGCGTCGAGCAGCACCCGTACGGCCCGGCGCAGGAACTCCCGCCCGGCGCGCATGGTGGCGGCCAGGTTCGGCGTCATGGCCGCGATCTGTTCGGCGAGCTGCCGGTCGATCTCGAAGTTGTGCGCCCCACCGAGGAAGTAGTCGTAGACCCGAGCGGCGCTCGGCCGGCTCAGGTCGATCTCGGTGGGCAGGCTCTCCGGCGTCTGCATCGCTCGGTCCCCCAGGTCGTCGTCCGCCGTCGATGGCGGATCATGTGGTCCAGACCACTCTAGGCCGGTACGGCGGGGTTCGGGAGATCCACAGCGGGCGATGCCGGCGGCCCGGTTCAGCCGGCCGATTCCAGCAGCAGCGAGATGCCCTGGCCGACGCCGATGCACATGGTGGCGAGCGCCCGCCGGCCGCCCCGCCGGCGTAGTTCCAGCGCGGCGGTCAACGCCAGCCGGGCGCCGCTGGCACCGAGCGGGTGACCCAACGCGATGGCACCGCCGCCGGGGTTGACGTGCTCGGCGTCCTCCGGCAGGCCCAGCTCACGCAGCACCGCCACGGACTGCGCGGCGAACGCCTCGTTCAGCTCGATCACGTCCACGTCGACGAGCGACAGGCCCGTCCGGTCGAGCAGCTTGCGGGTCGCCGGGACCGGGCCGATGCCCATGATCCGCGGCGGTACGCCGGCGGACGCGGCGCCGCGTACCCGGGCCAGCGGGGTGAGGCCATAGCGTTCGACGGCGGCCGCGGAGGCGACGAGCAGCGCGACGGCGCCGTCGTTGACGCCGGAGGAGTTGCCTGCGGTGACGGTGCCGCCCTCGCGGAACGGGGTGGGCAGCGTGGCGAGCTTCGCAAGCGTCGTCTCGCGCGGGTGCTCGTCGGCCTCGACCAGCTTCGACTCCCGCTTGCCGGCGGGCACCGTCACCGGGACGATCTCCTCGGCCAGCCGGCCGTCGGCCTGCGCCTTGGCGGCCCGCTGCTGCGACCGGTACGCGAAGGCGTCCTGCGCGGCCCGGTCCACGCCGAACTCGGCCGCCACGTTCTCCGCCGTCTCCGGCATCGAGTCGACGCCCCAGCCCTTGCGCATCAGCGGGTTGACCAGCCGCCAGCCGATCGTGGTGTCGTACACCTCGGCGGTGCGGGCGAACGGCGTGGCCGCCTTCGGCATGACGAACGGCGCCCGGCTCATGCTCTCCACGCCACCGGCCACCACCAGGTCGGCCTCCCCGGCGACGATCGCGCGGGCGGCGGAGGCGAGCGCGTCGAGGCCGGAGCCGCAGAGCCGGTTGACGGTGCTGCCCGGCACCTCCTCCGGCAGGCCGCCGAGCAGCGCCGCCATCCGGGCCACGTTGCGGTTGTCCTCACCGGCCTGGTTGGCGCAGCCCAGGATCACGTCGTCGGTGCGGGCCCAGTCGACAGACGGGTGGCGGGCCACCAGCTCGCGGACGACGTGCGCGGCCAGGTCGTCCGGGCGGACCCCGGCCAGGGCGCCGGCGTACCGGCCGATCGGGGTACGGACTCCGGCAACGAGATAGGCCACTGTCATCGCGCGTACGTCCTTCGGGGGTGGGAAGGGGTCGGTGGGGGTACCCGGCGCCAGGATATCCGTGACCGGAGCGGATAGGTTTGCCGCATGTCCGGGGCCCAGTTCAGCGCAGAGACAAGCGGCGGCGGCGCGTTCGTCCGCCAGCCCAACCGGTTCACCGGCCGGGTCACCCCGCACTCCACGTCACCCGAGGGCGGCGGGCCGGACGAGGCGGGGCGCTGGCCGCTGGAGGCGGGCCGCTACCGGCTGATCTGGTGCCGGGCCTGCCCGTGGGCGCACCGGGCCCGGATCGTGCGCGGCCTGCTCGGCCTGGACGAGGTGATCTCGCTGGGCACCGTCGACCCGATCCGGGACGAGCGGGGCTGGCGGTTCGCGCTCGACCCGGACGGCTTCGACCCGGTGCTCGGCATCGGTTTCCTGTCCGAGGCGTACCTGTCCACCGACAGGGACTACACCGGCCGGGTCACCGTGCCGGCGCTCGTGGACACGCTCACCGGGCGGGTGGTGACGAACGACTATCCGCAGCTCACGCTGGACTTCTCGACCGAGTGGCGGCGGTTCCACGCGCCGGACGCGCCCGATCTCTACCCGGTCGAGCTGCGCCCGGAGATGGACGCTCTGATGGCGGAGATCCACCGGGACGTCAACAACGGCGTCTACCGGTGCGGCTTCGCCACCTCCCAGGAGGCGTACGACGAGGCGTTCACCGCGCTGTTCGCCCGCCTGGACGCGCTGAGCGAGCGGCTGTCCGGTCGGCGCTACCTGATGGGCGACGCGATCACCGAGGCGGACGTGCGCCTGTTCACCACGCTGGTGCGCTTCGACGTGGCGTACCACGGCCACTTCAAGTGCAACGAGCGCAAGCTCACCGAGATGCCGGTGCTGTGGGCGTACGCGCGGGACCTGTTCCAGACGCCGGGCTTCGGCGAGACGGTGGACTTCGACCACATCAAGCGGCACTACTACGCCACCCACGACATGATCAACCCGACCCGGATCGTGCCGCTCGGCCCCGATCTGTCCGGCTGGACCACCCCGCACGGACGTGGCTGAGGACACGGCCCGCCGGATCGCCGCCGCGTTCGCCGGCGTCTGCCTGGCCGCAGGCGTCGCCGCGGTGACCGTTGCGGTGGTCGCCGGTCCCGGTCCGGGCCCCGCCGGGTACGTGAGTGAGGCGGGCATCACCGACAGCGGGTATGCCGGGGCGTACCGGATCGGGATCTTCTCGGTGGCCGCGTCGCTGCTGCTGCTCGCCGGGGCGCTGCCGCCGGGGTTGCGCGGGGCGGCCGGGCTGCTCGGCGTCGGCGCGGTCGCCACTGTGCTCTCCGGCGCTGTCACGTGCAGCGAGGGCTGCCCGCTGCCGCCGTTCGAGGCGCCCACGGTGGCCGACCTGGTGCACGGCGGGGCCAGCATCGCGGCGACGGCCGCTGTGGTGCTCGCCATGCTCGTGGTGCTGTTCTCCCCGGCCGCGGACCGGGGGCTGCGGCGGATCGCGGCGGTCGGCGCGGCACTGGCGCTGCCGGTGGCCGTCGTGGTCGCGGCGGCGCTGCTGCTGGTCGGCCGCAGCGCGCTGCTCGGGGTGTCGGAACGGGTGCTGCTGGTCGTGGTGGCCGCCTGGGGACTGATCACCTCCGGCTACCTGGCTGTAAGGAGCCTCACCGGCGACGGTCCTTCCGTTCCGACCCGGGACGGGAGTAACGTGTCGCGACGATGACCAATGTCTGGTGCCTCACCGAGCGCCTGTACGTCGATCTCCGACGGCAGGCCAGCGGCGTCTGTCCGGCGTAGCTCCACGCCCCCGACGCCCGCCTTCCCTCTCCAGACCTTGGATCCGTCCCCATGACTTCCGCCCTGCGCAGAATTCCCTTCTCCGTCCAGATCCTGCTCGGCCTCGTGCTCGGCGTGGCGCTCGGTTTCCTCGCCCGCGCCGCCGACCTCGCCTGGCTGACCAGCACGCTCGACACCGTCGGCGGCCTCTTCGTCCAGCTGCTCAAGCTCGCCGTGCCGCCGCTTGTCTTCACCGCCATCGTGGTCAGCGTGGTGAGCCTGCGCGGCGTCGCCAACGCCGCCCGGCTCGCCGTCAAGACACTGCTCTGGTTCGCCGTCACCGCCCTCATCGCGGTGAGCATCGGCATCGGCATCGGCCTGCTCACCGACCCCGGGCGGGGCGTCGACCTGGACCCGGCCGGCGCCACCGCACCGAAGACCACCGGCTCCTGGATCGACTTCCTCACCGGCATCGTCCCGACCAACCCGGTCGGCGCGTTCGTCGAGGGCAACGTCCTGCAGATCGTCTTCCTCGCCCTGGTGGTGGGCGCCGCCGCGCTGCTCGTCGGCGACGCCGCCGAGCCGTTCGTGTCGCTCAACCGCTCGCTGCTGTCGATCGTGCAGAAGGCGCTCTGGTGGGTCATCCGGCTCGCCCCGATCGGCACGCTCGGCCTGATCGGCAACGCCGTCGCCTCGTACGGCTGGGACCTGCTCGCCCCGCTCGCGAAGTTCACCACGGCCGTCTACGTCGGCTGCGCGCTGGTGCTGTTCGTGGTCTACCCGGTGCTGCTCGCCGTGGCCGGCAGGCTCAATCCGCTGCGCTTCTTCGCCGGCGCCTGGCCTGCCATCGAGCTGGCCTTCGTCTCCCGCTCCTCGGTGGGCACCATGCCGGTGACCCAGCGCTCGGTGGAGCGCCTCGGCGTCCCCCGCGAGTACGCCTCCTTCGCGGTGCCGTTCGGCGCCACCACGAAGATGGACGGCTGCGCCGCCATCTACCCGGCGCTCGCCGCGATCTTCGTGGCGCAGGTGTTCGGCGTGAACCTGGGCGTCACCGACTACCTGCTCATCGCGTTCGTCTCGGTGGTCGGTTCGGCCGCGACCGCCGGCCTGACCGGTGCGATCGTCATGCTCACGCTGACCCTGAGCACGCTGGGCCTGCCGCTGGCCGGGGCCGGTCTGCTGCTGGCCATCGACCCGATCCTGGACATGATCCGTACCGCCACGAACGTGGCCGGGCAGGCCGTGGTGCCGACCATCGTGGCCGCCCGGGAGGGCACGCTCGACCGGGCCGCGTACGACTCGGCCGGCAAGCGCGACCTGATCGAGCCGGTCGAGACCGAGCGGCTCGACCCCGTACCCGCCTGATCCACACCTCTTCGGGTGCGTCCCGCGCAACGGGGCGCACCCGAAGTCATGACCGGAGGATCCTCGCCAATGAGCGCCCTGTTCACCCCGCTCGCCCTGCGCGGCGTCACAGTGCCCAACCGGATCGCGCTGGCACCCATGTGCCAGTACAGCGCCGGACCGGACGGCCTGCCCACCGACTGGCACCGCGTCCACCTCGGTTCCCGCGCCGTCGGCGGGGCCGGGCTCGTCATCACCGAGGCGACGGCAGTGGTGCCCGAGGGCCGGATCAGCCCGCAGGACACCGGCCTGTGGTCCGGCGCGCACGTCGACGCGTGGCGGCCGATCACCGCGTTCGTCGCCGGTCAGGGTGCGGTGCCGGCCGTGCAGCTCGCGCACGCCGGGTTCAAGGCGTCCACGTACCGGCCGTGGGCGCCGGCGCGCGGCGGCGTGCCGGACGCCGAGGGCGGCTGGACCCCGGTCGGCCCCGGTGACCAGCCGTTCGTTCCGGAGTACCGCACGCCGACCGCGCTGGACGAGTCGGGCATCGCGGCGGTGGTGGACGCCTTCGCGACCGCCGCCGGGCGGGCGCTGGACGCCGGGTTCGCCGCCGTGGAGATCCACGCCGCGCACGGCTACCTGCTGCACGAGTTCCTGTCCCCGCTGACCAACCGGCGCACCGACGGCTGGGGCGGTGACCGGGCCGCCCGGATGCGGCTCACCCTCGACGTGGCCCGCGCGGTACGCGCCGCCGTCGGCGAGTCGGTGCCGGTGCTGACCCGGATCTCCGCCACCGACTGGGCCGACGGCGGCTGGACCGTCGAGGACAGCGTGGTGCTCGCCGGGGAACTGGCCGCCGCCGGAGTCGACCTGGTCGACACGTCCTCGGGCGGCGCGGCGGTCAAGGCGTCCATCCCGGTCGGACCCGGCTACCAGGTGCCGCTGGCCGCCCGGATCCGCCGCGACGCCGGGGTGCCGACCGGCGCGGTGGGCCTGATCGTCGAGCCCGAGCAGGCCGAGCAGATCGTGGCCGGCGGCGAGGCGGACCTGGTGCTGCTGGGCCGGGAACTGCTGCGCGACCCGTACTGGCCGCGCCGCGCCGCCGCCAAGCTCGGCGCCGCCCCCACCTGGCCCGACCAGTACACCCGAGCCTTCTGACCGTCCGCCCCGCCCGTGCGACGGGGAAGACCCCGAGAGGTCAGCCGGCCAGGTGGTTCCAGCGGGGTTCCAGGTCGGTCCAGGTGCCCTGGTCGGCCACCGTGCCGTCGATCAGCACCACCACGTGGTCCGCCCGGACCAGCGCGGCCCGCTTCGCGGTCGAGCCGACCACAGTGACCCCGTGCTCGCGCAACGCCGCCCACAGAGCCAGCTCCGTGCTCACGTCCAGCGCCGACGACACGTCATCGGCCACCAGCAGCTCGGTACGCGGGGCGAGCGCCCGGGCCAGCGCCAGCCGCTGGAGCTGACCGCCGGACAGCCGGGTGCCCTTGTGCCCGATCAGCAACCCGAGCCCGCCCCCGGCCGCGGCCAGGTCGTGTTCGAGCTGGGCGGTGGTGACCGCCCCGGCGGCGTCCACCTGGTGGCCGAGCGCGATGTTGTCGGCCACCGTGCCGGAGAGCACCCGGGGCATCTGGCCCACGTACCCGACCTGGTTGGGACGCAGGAACATCTCCGGCTCGGTCACCGGGTCACCGTTCCAGCGCAGCTCGCCGACGTGGTGCACGATCCCGGCGAGCGCGCGCAGCAGCGACGACTTGCCGGACCCGACCGGGCCGACGACCAGCACCAACTGCCCGCGCTCGACCACCAGGTCCACGTCGCGGACGGCGAGCGTGCCGTCGGAGTGCAGCGCACCGAAGCCGGCCAGCTCCAGGCGGCGCAGCGGGTGCCGGGGCGGCGGCTCGGGCGCGGGCGCGGTGCCGGCGACCAGGTCCAGGCCGGGCACCGGCGCCGCGTACACGGCCTCGCCGGTCATCGCCACCGTCCGCTTCGTCCACACCCGCGCCGACGGGTACTGCGAGACCAGCGACGCGGTGGTCCACGCGAACCAGCGGGCCGCGGCCAGGGTGGACACGGCCACCAGCGTGGCACCCGCCGACAGCTCCCCGGCCAGGTAGAGCGCCCACGCGCCGATCGGCAGCAGGCCGCTGGCGACCGACGGAGTGGACCGGGCCCACACCTGCATGGCGATCTCGCGTCGCTGCCGCTCGCTGCGTACCTCGTCCAGCCGGGCGAGGTGGCGCAGCACCGGGCGGGTCGCGCCGGCCAGCTTGACCGTACGGGCGGCGGACAGCGCGGAGACCAGCGCGGTGGCGAACGCGGCGCGCGCCTTCACCGTGCCGGCCGCGGTGCGTTCCAGCCGGGGCGCGAACAGCGTCGCCGCCAGCCCGGAGACCACCATCGTGCCGACGAAGAACATCGCCGGTACGAGACTGCCCGTCACCAGCGTCATGGCGACCACGATGACCAGCGAGATGAACTGGTCCATCAGGTTGTCGGCCAGGTGCACCACCCGGTCGGTGTCGCCGCCCTGGGCCACCACCTCGGCCGGGGTGTGCCCGCTGACCCGGCGCGCGCCGGTCTGCCCGTGCACCAGCCGGGCGCTGATCCGCAGCATCTGCCGGATCCACCACTGCGGGAACCACAAATTGGTCAGGTACGGCAGCGGCAGCACCACGAGCAGCGCGGCCACGATGCCCAGCGCCGGCAGCCACGGGTCGCCTCCGCCGATCAGGTCGGCCCAGAGCCAGGGCAGCACCGCGCCGTCCATGCCGAGCACCGTCATCACGATGAACAGGCCGACCGAGAGCAGGCCGTACCGGGTGTCGTTGGTGCCCAGCCGGAAGATCTCCCGCATGGTCCGCGCGGGCGGCAAGGGCGGCGCGGGTGGCGGGTCGGCGCGCGGCACGGCGGCCGGCCGGGTCGCGGG
>NZ_JBXUOV010000039.1:0-41634 GCF_057196585.1 Micromonospora sp. ATLC20 | reverse complement strand
CCCCCGCGCGCCCCCCCCCCCCCCCCCCCCCCCCCCCCCCCCCCCCCCGCCCCCGCCCCCCCCCCCCCCCCCCCCCCCCCCCCCCCCCCCCCCCCCGCGTCCAATCCAGCGATATATGTCGATGTCGTGGACGAGACTGAAGACGGCAGCACACCTCGGAACACTGTGCGTCATGGGGACGCTACGCATCCACTTCACAGCCGGGGACCTCAGCCGCACCCGGCTGGCGGTCCGGCCGGATCCCCTGTGGGAGATCGTCTGCAGCCTGCACCGTCTCCAGACCCGGGCCGGCTACGCGGGTTACGCCCGGTGGCACCGGCAGATCCGTCCGGGCCTGGAGCGGGCCGGCCTCGTCCCGGTCGTGCGCGAGCGGCTCCTGCCCGTCGTGCCGCTCAAGCGGTACTTCCCCGACTTCCTCACCCCCGGCCCGGTCACCGACCTCGACGAGGGGATCGACCGGGTACTCGGCACCCCGGCCCGGCGGATCCGCACCGAACTGGGGCGGATGGTGACGCCCGTCGACGGCGCGTGGATGAGCGACCTGGCCGCCGGCCGGCTCGCCGCCCGGCACGGCCTCGGCGACGCGCTGCGCGCCTACTTCCGGGTCGCGCTCGCACCGTACTGGGCTCAGATCACCTCTGCCGTCTCCGGCGACCGGGCCCTGCGCGGTGCCTGGATCCTCGACGACGGCGCCGGGCGGATCCTCGACGACCTGAGCCCGGAGACCTCCTGGGATCCGCCGGTGCTGTCCGTGCACGGCTACCCGGAGGACCGGGACATGCATCTCGACGGTCGGGGCATCACGCTGGTCCCGTCGTACTTCTGCTGGCACGCGCCGATCACGCTGGCCGACCCCGAACTGCCGCCGACGCTCGTCTACCCGGCACGCCGGCAGCGACCGGAACCGGCGCCGCCGGCCGGTCCGCAACGCCGGCTCGGACCGCTGCTCGGCCACACCCGGGTGGCGGTGCTGCGCGCCGCCGCGGCCGGCGCCACCACCGGCGAACTGGCCCGGCGTGCCCGCATCTCGCCGGCCACCACCAGCCACCACACCACCATCCTGCGCGAGGCCGGGCTGATCACCAGTCAGCGGCACGGCAACCTGGTGCTGCACCGGCTCACCGCGATGGGCGAGGCGCTGCTCGGCGAGACGCACGGGCCGGACCGCTGACGACCGTCCATGCCGGACGGTCGACGTCGACGGGAACCGATCCTTGACGGGCCGGGGTGAACCCACCTAGCGTGCAGACATCGGACATCTGACGTCGGATAGATCGGCCGATTCCCCCTCCCCCGTCCCGGAAGGAACCACGTGTCCCCTCGCCGCGCCATACCGCGCCGCGCAACCGTCCTCGCGGCGGCCGCCCTCACCCTGCTCTCCGTACTGCCCGCCACCGCCGCCCAGGCCGCCGCCCCCGCCGGTGTGACAGCCACCGTCGGCGCCGACTGCACCGCCGGCCGGCTGCTGCTCGACCTCGACAACCGCAGCGCCACGACGCAGACCTACACCGTCACCTGGCCCGGTCGCTCCGGCTCGCCGTGGACCCGCACGGTCGCCGCCGGTGGCAACGCCGAGCTGTACTGGACGCTGTCCCCCGGCACGCCGTACACGCTGCGCACGACGACCCCGACCGGTCTGGACGAGACCACCGGCGGCATCTTCCACTGCGGCACCGGCATGTCCGCGCTGGCCGGCTTCGACTGCACGAACGGCCGCCTCCAACTCGCGCTGGAGAACCGCACCACGACGGCCCGGGACTTCACCGTCACCTGGCCCGGACGCACCGGCTCACCGTGGACCCGCACCGTCGCCGCCGGCGGCAACCACCTGCACTACTGGACCGTCGGCGCCGGCGCCCCGTACACGCTGCGGGTCACCGCGCCGGGCTTCGACACCACGCTGCGCGGCACCACCTCCTGCGACCTCACCGCCGGCAGCCCGCAGCTCGCCACCACCACGCTGCTGACCACGCAGACCGTGATCCGCGGCCTCAACGGCGCGAACGGCCGCTACGACGGCACAGTCGCCTCGGTCCGCATCCCCGGCCTGGCCGTCACAGGCAGCGGCACTGTCATCGCCGTGGCCGACGCCCGGGTCAACGGCTCGTACGACCTCGGCGGCGGCACCAACAACATCCAGATCGTGATGATCCGCAGCACCGACGGCGGACGCAGCTTCGAGCAGCCCCGCGTCATCCACGCGCCGCCCACCACCAGCGAGGGCGTCGGCGACCCCAGCCTGCTCGTGGACCGCGCCACCGGCGTCGTCTACTGCTTCTTCACCTACTCCCCCCGGCCCGGCATCAGCTTCTGGTCCGGCGGCTCCGGCCTGAACACCGCCGACGACCCGAACAGCATGCACCTGCGCTACATCACCAGCCGGGACGACGGAGCCACCTGGAGCGCCCCGGTCGAGCTGAACCCGGCCGTCAAGGACCCCACCTGGCGGCAGGTGTTCTTCTCCTCCGGCCACGGCATCCAGACCAGCACCGGCCGCCTGATCCAGCCGATCGCCTACCGGGACTCCGCGGGCACCAGCCACGCCGCGAACATCTACAGCGACGACCACGGCGCGACCTGGCGGCGCGGCGGATCCGCCGGCGGGAACATCAACGAGAGCAAGGCGATCGAACGCGGCACCGGCGCAGTGGTGCAGAACATGCGGCACAACTCGACCCGCAGCCGCTTCTACGCCACGTCCACCGACGGCGCCACGACGTTCGGTCCGGCGACGGCGAGCGCCGTGCTGACCGACCCGCTCTGCAACGCCGACGAGATGTCCTACCTGCGCCCGGCCGAGGTCGGCGCGAACCGCGCGCCGGTACGCACCCGCACGGCGCTGTTCAGCAACAACGCGCACCCGACCGCGCGCAACGACCTCACCGTCCGGCTGTCCACCGACGACGGCGCGACCTGGCCGGCGCGGGCACTGGTCAAGCCCGGCGGCGCCGGTTACTCGACGATGGCGGTCCTGGCCGACGGCACTGTCGGCAAACTGTACGAGGTGGGCGACACCGGCGGCATCTACTTCGCCCGGTTCAGCCTCGACTGGGTGAAGGGCGCCTGAGCGCCGTGTCCCGCCCGGACAGCGGCGTCCGGGCGGGACACGGTCAGCGCTGCCAGCGGACCACGCCGCCGACCACCGTGATCGCCACGGTCAGGTCCCGCAGCCGCGCCGGTTCGACCCGGTACGGGTCGGTGGGCAGCACGATGAAGTCGGCGAGCATGCCGGGACGCAGCCGGCCCTTCAGGTGCTCCTCGTAGGAGGCGTACGCGCCGGCCTCGGTGAAGCAGCGCAACGCCGCGTCCAGGTCGAGCCGCTCGTGCGGGTCGACACCGCCGGGCGGGGTGCCGCCGGGCTGCTGCCGGGTCACCGCGGCGTGGATGCCGAAGAATGGGTCGGGGTCCTCCACCGGGGCGTCCGACCCGAACGCCACAGTCGCCCCGGCGTCGAGCAGGCTGCGCCAGGCGTACGACGCCAGGCCCCGGCCGGCGAGCATCCGGGTGGTCAGCGGGATGTCGCTGGTGCAGTGCGTGGGCTGCATCGAGGCGATCACGCCGTGCCGGGCGAGCAGCGGCACGTCGTCCGGCAGCAGGTGCTGGGTGTGCTCGATCCGGTGCCGCAGCCGTGCCACCGCGCCGGGCTCCGCCGACTCGCGCCAGCGCGCGTACGCCCGCAGCACCATCCGGTTCGCCGCGTCGCCGATGGCGTGCGCCGCCACCGCGATCCCGGCCGCGGCCGCGGTCGCCACCAGCCGCTCGAACTCCTCGGCCGGGGTGACGGCGATGCCGTGGTTGCCGGGCTCGCCGTCGTACGGCTCGGTCATCAGGCAGGTGTGTGAGCCGAGCGCGCCGTCGGTGAAGATCTTCACCGGGCCGGTGCTCAGCCAGCGGTCCCCGTCGCCGGTGGCCCAGCCGGCGTCGATCGCCTCGTCCAGGGCGGTGGCGGGGATCGTCTTGTGCACCCGCAGCGGCAGCTCGCCGCGGGCGTACAGCGTCTCGTAGGCGGCGCGGGCGTCCTGCCCGTCGAGGTCGTGGATGCCGGTCAGGCCGGCGGAGAGCAGCCGGGGCAGGTGGGCGCGCAGCTGCGCCACCAGGTCACCGGCGTGCGGGGAGCGCACCACCGCGTACGCAGCGTCGGCCGCCGCCTCGCGCAGGATGCCGGTCGGCTCGCCGTGCTCGTCCCGCGCGATCTGCCCGCCGGGCGGGTCGGAGGTGGTGGCGTCGATGCCGAGGCGGGCCAGGGCGGCGGTGTTCACCCAGATGGTGTGGCCGTCGATGCTCGGTAGCGCCGCCGGCCGGTCCGGGCAGACCCGGTCCAGGTCGGTGCGGGCCGGCTGCACGGGCCGGGTCCATCTGTTGCTGTCCCACCCGCCGCCGAGCAGCCAGGCGTCCGGCGGCAGAGTGGCGGCGTGTCCCGCGATCCGGGTCAGCGCCTCGTCGAGGCTCGCCGTGCCGCGCAGGTCCACCTGGTCCAGCCCGCGCACGTAGGACGCCGCGTGGATGTGGCTGTCGATCAGCCCGGGCAGCACGGCCATCCCGCCGAGGTCGACCCGCCGTGCGCCGCCGCCGGCCCGGTCCCGGCAGTCGGCGAGGTCACCGACGGCGACGATCCGCTCGCCGCGGACCAGCATCGCCTCGGCGTACGGGCGGTCCGGGTCGAGGGTGTGGATGCGGGCGTTCTCGTAGACCGTGCCGCTCATGGGCTCCCCTGCCTCGGCGCTCGTACGGAGTGTCAGGACGTGCGGACCGGCGACGTCTCCTCCGGCTCACCGGCCCGGTCCGCGCGGATCCGGTCGATGTGGTCCGCCAGCTCGTCGGTGATCAGCAGGTCCCGCCGGATGTCGTCGTGCGGGTACGCGGTCCGCCCCACCATGTGCGCCGCCACCGGGGCGGTCGCGAGCTGGAACAGGCCCACCAGGACCAGCGTGGTGATGTCCACCCCGGTACGCAGCCGCAGCGCGCAGCCGAACAGCACCAGCAGCAACCCGAGCACCTGGGGCTTTGCCGCCGCGTGCATCCGCGACAGCACGTCCGGGAAGCGGACCAGCGCGATGCCGGCGGCGAGGCAGAGCAGCGCGCCGGCGATCAGGCAGACGCTGGCGACGATGTCCAGGATCGCGTCGGCGGTCACTTCGTGCTTCTCCGGGACGCGAACCGGGCGACGCTCACCGATCCGACGAAACCGACGAGGGCGAGGACGACGAGGACCGGCAGCGCGGTGGCGTCCCGGCTGTAGGCCGCCTCGGTGGCGATGGCCGCGACCGCGACGGCGAGCAGCACGTCGGTGGCGACGGCCCGGTCGAGGATGGACGGCCCGCGGATGATGCGGACGAGGGTGAGTCCACCGGCCGCGACGAGCAGCGCGGTGACGATCACGGCGACGACGGTCACGTCGGTGCTCCTTCCAGTTCGACCGAACCGGCGGGTTCGGCCTCGTCGTGGCGGATCCGGTCGCGTTCCTCGGCCGAGCCGACGGCGGCGACGATGCGCGCCTCCAGCTCCAGCACGCTGCGCCGGAACCGTTCCACCTCGTCGGGGCTCCGGATCCCGATGACGTGCACGTAGAGCGTCCCGGTACTCCGGTCGGCCTCCAGGATGAGGCTGCCCGGCACCAGCGACAGCGCCTCGGCGTTGAGGGTCAGGTTGAGGTCGGTGTTCACCCGCAGGCGCACCGCGATGATCGCCGAGTGCGGGTGCCCGGAACGGAAGGCCAGCCAGGCCACCTGGGCGGACGCGACCACCAGGTCGTACAGGAAACGGATCACGAACCGCAGCAGCGGTACCGGCCGGATCCGGCCGGCGAACGTGACAGGGGGCAGCGGGAAGACCACCAGCAGCACCGCCGCGACCACGAGTCCGCTGATCACGTTGGCCCAGCTGAAGGTGCCCCACAACAGCACCCAGACGGTCACCAGGCCGGTCACCGCGATGGCCCGGTTGCGCCAGCGGTCACGGCGGGTCAGTGGCGCTTTCGGCTGACTGGTCACGGCGGTCCCTCCGGGAACACGGCCTCGACGTACGGGGCACGGCGCAACAGGTCGTCGGCGGCGTCGGTACTGATGTCGAACAGCGGTCCGGCCACCACCGTCAACGCCAGGCCGAGCACCACGAGGGCGGCGGTGGACACGGTCATCAGCCGGGGCAGCACCGCACCGGCCGGCGACGAGCCGTCGTGCGGCTGCTCGGCGCCGTCGGTGCGGGCCGCCTGCTCGGCGTCGCCGGGCTCCGGCATGTCCGGGTGCGGCGCCCGCCAGAAGGCGAGGTTCCACACCCGGGCGATGGCGTAGAGCGTGAGCAGGCTGGTGAGCAGTCCCCCGGCGACGAGCGACCAGGCCAGGAACCCGCCGTCGTCGACGCCGGCCTGGACCAGCCCGAGCTTGCCGAGGAACCCGGAGAACGGTGGTATGCCGGCCAGGTTCAGCGCGGGCACGAAGAACAGCACCGCCAGCAGTGGTGACAGCCGGGCCAGGCCGCCGAGGCGGTCCAGCGCGGTGCTGCCGCCGCGTCGTTCGACCAGGCCGGCGGCGAGGAACAGCGTGGTCTGGATGGTGATGTGGTGCACCACGTAGAAGATCGCCGCGGACAGGCCGAGCGGGGTGGTCAGGCCGACCCCGAACAGCATGTACCCGATGTGGCTGACCAGTGTGAACGACAGCAGCCGTTTGATGTCCGACTGCGCGACCGCGCCGAGGATGCCCACCACCATGGTCAGCGCCGCTATCACCATGAGCAGGTCGGCGGTGCGGCCACCGGGGAACAGCAGCGTCTCGGTACGGATGATCGCGTACACGCCGACCTTGGTGAGCAGGCCGGCGAAGACCGCCGTCACCGGCGCGGGCGCGGTGGGATAGCTGTCCGGCAGCCACGCGGACAGCGGGAACACCGCCGCCTTGATGCCGAAGGCGAGCAGCAGCATGCCCTGGAGCACCATGCGGATGTCGTCGGGCAGCGCGTCCAGGCGGTCGGCGAGCTGCGCCAGGTTCAGCGTGCCGGTGGCGGAGTAGACCAGGCCGATCGCCACCAGGAAGATCAGCGACGAGAGCAGGCTGACCACGACGTACGTGGTGCCGGCCCGGATCCGCGTCTCGGTGCTGCCCAGCGTCAGCAGCACGTAGCTCGCCACCAGGAGGATCTCGAAGCCGACGTAGAGGTTGAACAGGTCGCCGGAGAGGAAGGCGTTGCAGACGCCCGCGGTCAGCACCAGATAGGTCGGGTGGTAGACCGACAGCGGCGTCTCCTCGTTGCCGTCGGCCATGCCCTGCCCGATGGAGTAGACGAGCACGCACAGGGTGACCGAGGCGGACACCACGAGCATCAGCGCGGCCAGCTGGTCGGCGACGAGCACGATGCCCATCGGCGCCACCCAGCCGCCCACCTCCACCACGAGCGGGCCGTCCAGCGAGGAGCGGACCAGGAGCATCGCGGCCACCGCGACGGTGGCGGTGAGCACGATGATGCTGACCCACCGCTGGGCGCGGGCCCGGCGGGCGAGCAGCAGGGTGAGGGCGGCGCCGAGCAGCGGCATCACCACCGGCAGCGGGACGAGCCAGGTCATCGGACGGCCTCCGCCTCGCCGGCGGCGAGCACCCGGACCTCGGGGCCGCCGTCGGCGGCGTCGACGGTGTCCGAGTCCGAGGTGCCCGGGCCCTCGTCCCGGTCGGCCAGCTCCATGATCCGGCGGTCCTCGACGTCGTCCTGCACCTCGTCGTGCCCGTTGAGGTGCCAGCTCCGGTAGGCCAGCGCGAGCAGGAACGCGGTCATGCCGAGCGTGATCACGATCGCGGTCAGCACCATCGCCTGGGGCAGCGGGTCGGACATGTCCTCCTGGGCGGTGGTGCCGACGATCGGCGGGCCGCCGGCCCGGCCGCCGGTGAGCAGCAGCAGGTTGGCGCCGTTGCCGAGCAGGATGACCCCCATCAGGACGCGGGTGAGGCTGCGTTCCAGCAGCAGGGTGACGCCGGTGGCGAACAGGACGCCGATGACCACGACGTAGACCAGGTTGGGGATGTTCGGGCTCACACCAGCTCCTCTTCCCGTACGCCGGCCGGTTCGGTCTCCTGTTCGTCGACCTCCTCCTGGCGGTCCATCTCGGCGCCCAGGCTGCGCAGGATGTCCAGGACGAGGCCGACCACGATGAGGTAGACGCCGACGTCGAAGAAGACCGACGTCACGAAGTGCACGTGGCCCAGCAGCGGCAGGTGGAAGTCGAGCGTCGCGCTCTGCAGGAACTCGCCGCCCAGCAGCATCGCGGCCACGCCGGTGCCGACCGCGACGAACAGGCCCGCGCCGAGCACCAGGCCGGCGTCGACGGGTGCGGCGCCGTTGAGTTCGGTACGCCCGCCCGCCAGGTATCGCACGGCGAGTCCCAGCCCGGCGACCAGCCCGGCGGCGAAGCCGCCACCGGGGGCGTTGTGGCCGGAGAAGAGCAGGTAGATCGAGAACAGCAGGATGGCGTGGAAGAGCAGGCGGGTGACCACCTGGAGGATCACCGACTGCTGCCGGGAGGTCGCGCCGCTGGTCAGCCAGCGCGGGCGCGACGACTGCTGCCGGCCGGCGCCGGGGATGCCGCTGCGCAGGTCCAGCGCGCGGGAGCGGCGGAAGATCAGGCTGGCCACGCCGGTGGCGGCCACCACCAGCACGGCGATCTCGCCCATCGTGTCCCAGGCGCGGATGTCGACGAGGGTCACGTTGACGACGTTCTTGCCGCCGCCGTAGGAGACGGCCTCGTCCGGGAAGCCGACCGAGATCGGCGTGGCGGTCCGGCTGCCCGCCGCCACGTACGCCATCCCGGCGGTGACCACGCCGACGGCGACGCCGAGCGCGACCCGGAACCGCCGGGTGGCGCGGATCGGGCGGGCCGAGAACCGGCGCGGCAGGCGGCGCAGCACCAGCACGAACATCACGATCGTGACGGTCTCCACCAGGAACTGGGTGAGCGCGAGGTCGGGCGCGCCGTGCAGGATGAACATCAGCGCCGTGCCGTAGCCGGTCACGCCGACCAGGATCATCGCGGTCAGCCGGCGGCGGGCGCGCGCGGCCACCAGCGCCGCGACCACGATGACCGCGCCGGCGACGGCCTGCAACGGGGTGTCCCAGAGCTGGAACCGGCTGGCCCACGGCGCGCCGGCGAGCACCGCGCCACCGGGCAGCACGACCAGCACCAGCAGGATGACGCCGAGGTAGAACGGCAGCGAGCCGCGCTGGGTGGCGCCGGTCAACTCGACCGCCGCGCGGTCGACCGCGCCGGCCAGCCGGTCGTAGCCGGTGGCGCCGTCGAACGGCAGCCGCGGCAGGTACGGCCGGCGCCGGTGCAGCAGCAGGAATAGCCCGAGACCGGCGGTCACCGCCAGCGCCGACAGGCCCAGCGCCGGGGTCAGGCCGTGCCAGAGGGCCAGGTGGTAGCCGGGGTCGGCGGTCGGGAACTGATCGGCGTACGGGGCCAGCACCCGGTCCACCGCCGGGGCGAGCACGCCGACGGCGAGGCCGGCGAGGGCGAGCACCGCCGCCGGGCCGATGAACGCCGGCTCGATCCGGTGCGGCCGGGTCTCCGCGACGCCGGGCTTGGCGGCGAACGCGCCCCACAGGAACCGCGCGGTGTACGCGACGGTCAGCGCCGAGCCGGCCACCACGCCGGCGAGCACGACCAGTTCGGTCGTGCCGCCGTGCAGGAACGCCTCGAGCGCTGCCTCCTTGGCCACGAAGCCGATCAGCGGCGGCAGGCCCGCCATCGAGGCGGCCGCGAGTCCGGCGACCGCCGCCAGCACCGGCGCGCGCCGGCCCAGCCCGCTGAGCTCGCGCAGGTCGCGGGTGCCGGTGACGTGGTCGACGACGCCGACGACGAGGAACAGTGTGGCTTTGAACAGGGCGTGCGCCAGCAGCATCGCGGCGCCGGCCAGCGCGGTGTCCCGGGTGCCCGCGCCGAGGATCACCATGAGCAGGCCGAGCTGGCTCACCGTGCCGTACGCCAGCAGCAGCTTCAGGTCGACCTGCCGCAGCGCCGTCCAGCCGCCGAGGAACAGCGTGATCAGGCCGCCGGCCAGCAGGACGCCGCGCCACACGGTGGTCTGGCCCACGGCGGGGCCCATCAGCGCGGCCAGGAACACTCCCGCCTTGACCATCGCGGCGGCGTGCAGGTACGCGCTGACCGGCGTGGGCGCCGCCATCGCGCGCGGCAGCCAGAAGCTGAACGGGAAGATCGCCGATTTGCTGGTCACGCCGAGCAGGACGAGCACCAGCGCGACGGTGAGGTAGCCGCCCTCGGGCAGGTTCCCGGCGATCTCCGACCACCGGTACGAGCCGGCGTGCTGGCCGAGCATCACGAACCCGGCGAGCATCGCCAGGCCGCCCAGCGTGGTCACCAGCAGCGCCTGCATCGCCGCGCGGCGGCTGGCCCGCTTGGTCGGGTCGCTGCCGATCAGCAGGTACGAGAAGACGGTGGTGAGTTCCCAGAACACGTACAGCAGCAGCAGGTCGTCGGAGACGACCAGGCCGAGCATCGCGCCGGCGAACGCGACGAACACCGCGGCGAACCGGCCGAGGCCGGGATCGTCGGAGCGGAAATAGCGCGCGCTGTAGGCCAGCACGAGGGCGCCGACTCCACCCACGAGCAGCACCAGCAGCCAGGACAGCGTGCCCATGCGCAGCGCGAGTTCCAGGCCGAGCTGCGGCACCCAGGTGACGGTCTCGACGACGGGCCGGCCCGCGCGGACCGCTTCGGTGCGGGTCACCGCCCAGATCAGGGCCGCCGCCGGGACGGCCGCCAGCAGGTAGAGAGCCCGCCGACCGAGGAGGCGTACCAGCACGGGGGCGGTCACGGCTGCGAACGCATGGACCGCCACCAGAACCAGCACACACACTCCTCAAGATCGACCTGCGGTAGGTCAACCCTAACCGGCCAGGCCGCGCGACGGTATGTCGAGAGAATCACGCGAACGTGTCGTGTCGGCTCCGCTGTGTTTCGGGTAAGGAGTGAGGTTTGGTCTGCCCGGTACACCGGTCGGCGTCCGGCCGGTCCCCCGATAGGGTGGTCGGCGTGCTGCCGATGCGAGCCGCCCTGGCGGGCACCACCGGGAACGCGATGCTGATGGGCCTCGCCGAGGTCAGCACGCCACTCGGCTGGGTGCTGCTGCCGGGCCTGCTCGGCGTCTCGGCCCGCCCTCGGGTGGCGGCACTGGTGTCGGCGTGGGCGGGCGTGCTGGTCGCGCTGTCCGTCGTCGTACCGGTGATCCCCGGCCACCGCAGTGATCCGCAGGCGCTGCTCGCCTCGGCGGCCGGCCTGGCCGTGGTGCCGGTCCTGGCCTGGGCCCGCCGCCGGACGCGGACCGCTACGGTGACGCGCGCCGCCGCGCCGCCGGACGTCGCCGTGTTCACCGTGCCGGCCGGGCCGGGAAGCGCCGCGCTGGCGATCTGCGGCAGGGCCGGCGAGATCGGCGCCGCCGTACCGGTCCGCGGTGGCGGGCTGCGCGTCCTGCTCGGCACCGTCACCGGCGCCGCGCTGGACACGCCCGCCGGGCGCCGGGCGATCGAGCAGGCGTTCCGCCGGGCCGCCGCCGGACCGCAGCGCACCGTGCCGTACCTGGCCGGCGCACTCGACCGGGTGGTCCGCGACCTCGCCCCGGCGGGGCACCTGCGCGCCACGATCGTGGAGGTGGACCGCGCCGGATCGGTCCGCGCGATGCGGTGCGGATCACCGGATCTCGTCGTCACCGCCGGGGACCGCGCCGAACCCGCAGGAGTGCCGGCCGGGCCGGCGATCGGGTCCACCGTGCCGGGCGGGCACGCCGTACCCTGCCCGGTCACCGGCCGCCGGATCGCCGTCGTCGGCACCGGCTTCACCGACACGCACGGCGAGCACTGGCTGCGCGTACTCGATCAGGTGGCTGCCGCGGACGACCCGGCGCGGGCCGCGGAGCTGCTGACCCGCGGGCCCCGGGGCGGGCCGCGCACCGGCCCGGCGCTGGTGGTCGACCCGTCGTCGCGGGCGTGACACAGGCGGCGCGCGCGGGCCGGTCGCCGGACGGCCCGCCTAGGCTGATGCGATGGGCCGGCGTCCGGTGCCGGCCCCACCCGGGGGGACCGCGATGACCGACAGCGCCCGCCGTCCGGCGCCGGTCGCGGGCGGCGAGGACGAGCAGTGGCTGGCCGAGGTGGCCCGCGCGGCGGGCGCCGACGCCGGTGGCGTGCCGGTGGAGTTGCTCGGCGACTACCTGCGGCTGCTGACCGACGCGGCGGTGACCGGCCGCCGCCCGCGCCGCGCCGAACTCGACGCGGTCGGCGCGCTGGGCCGGCGCGCCGCCGAGCAGGGGATCTCCGCCGGTCGCGCGGTACGTCTCTACCTTTCCGCGGCGCGGCGCGTGTGGCGGCAGCTGCCGCACCTGGACCGGTCCGACGACAGCGAGGCGGTCCGCGCCGCCGCCGACGCCGTCCTGCACGTGGTCGACACCGCGGTGGCCACCCTCGCCGAGGGGTACGCGGTGGCCCGCCGGGAACTGGTCCGGCGGGAGGAGTCGCTGCGCCGGGAACTCGTCGACGACCTGCTGCGCGGCGACTCCGACCTGGGCGGGCTGGTGGAGCGGGCCGAGCCGTTCGGCCTGGACCTGGCCCGGGTGCACCAGGTCGCGCTGGCCGCGCCCGGCCGCCGGCTGCCGGACACCGAGGCGGCGATCAGCGCGTTGGAGCGGGTCATCTTCGACCGGCTCGGTGACCGGGACGTGCTGGTGGCCACGAAGGAGGGGCTGCTCGTGGTGATCGCCCCCGCGGATCCCGTGACCGCCGACCAGGGCCGCGGCGCCGGCGCGACCGGCAACCTCGGCGCGTTGATGCACGGTGAGCTGGACCGCCTGGTGCGGGGCCGGCCGTGGCAGGTGGCGGTGGGCCGTCCGCACCCGGGCGTCTACGGCATCGCCCGCTCGTACGAGGAGGCCCGGGAGGCGCTCACCACGGCGCGGCGCCTGCACAGCGAGGCATCCGTGATCGACGCGCACGACCTGCTGATCTACCGGGTGCTGCTGCGCGACCAGCCCGCCATGGTCGACCTGGTACGGGCGGTGCTGACGCCGCTGGCCCAGGCGCGTGGCGGCGCCGAGCCGCTGCTGGACACGCTCACCGAGTACTTCGCCTGCGGCGAGGTGTCGACCGAGGCCGCCCGCCGGCTGCACGTGTCGGTGCGCACCGTCACCTACCGGCTGGCCCGGATCCGGGCGCTGAGCGGCTACGACCCCGCCGACGCGCGGGACCGGTTCACGCTGCACGCCGCCGTGCTCGGCGCGCGGGCACTGGACTGGCCGCGCCGGCCGCTGCCGGCGTAGGGCCGACGCCGGCCCGGGCCCGCCGCCGGTGTGACAGGCGGCTCAGGCCGGTACGGCGACCAACTCCGGGAAGCCGAGCAGGTTGGCCAGGGCCGACGCCTCGTCACGGGTGAGCGTGAGCGTGACCATGCGGTCCGGGTCGTCCGGGTCGTCGTGGACGACGTCGCGCCGGCCGCCCACCTGGTAGTCGATCACCCCGATGCGACGGCCCTCCTCGGTGACCAGCGTGTGCCGGACCCCGATGCCGGGGAGGTTCGTACGTTCGATGATCACGGGGACCTCCTTCGCACGCGGCCGCCGGGGACCGGCCGGAGCCGGCCGGAGCTACGGCGACGCGGTGGACGTTCGAGCTGAGCTCGCGTTCTCCATGTGTCAACCATAGCCAGGGGGTATGGGCGGATCCGGGTTCCGGCGACCGGCAATCATTGCGCCCTTTGTTGGCCGGTGGCGCGCAGTGCCGCGCGTGACGTTCCCGGCGACGCTGGAGGTCCGAGGCGGTACCCGAGCAGCGAGGAGGTGGTGAGCATGACCCGCACGTCGATGGCTCCGCCACCGGTGTTCGCCGGTCTCCTCGCGTCCCGATCTGCGAGCGGCGACCAGAAGCGCGTCTGAGCCCCCGGCCGCCGGCGTCGTCGAGTGAATCCGACGCCCGCGGCCCCGGCCACGCCCCTCCCCGCACGTCCACCGCCCGTTGGGCACCCTGATCCGAAAGAGGTCGGTATGCCGCACCCTGTCACCGCCATTCGCCCACCGGCCCGTACCGGCATGCTGATCGGCCGCTCCCACGGCAGCCGCCCGCCGGTCACCGTCGACGCGGCGCCGATCGCCGTGGACCTCGGCAGCAGCCTGCTGCGGATCTGGCTCGGACCGGGCCGGACGCTGAGCGTCCCGCTCGGCCACGGCCTGCGCAGCCCGGTCGTGCGGCGCGGCCGGATCATCGACGGCCCGGCCTGCGTCTCCGAGCTGCGGCGGATCCTGCGCGACCACCGCACCCCGGTCCCGGTCGGGGCGCTGGTCGTGGCCTGCCGTCCGGTGCTCGCCGCGCCGGCCGAGCAGGAGGCGACCCGCCGGGTGCTCACCGCTGTGCTCGCGCCGTCCCGGCTGCTGTTCCTCGACAGCGTCCGGGCGGGTGCCATCGGCGCCGGCGCCGCCGCCGGCACCCTGCTGGTCGCCGACATCGGCGCCCAGCTCACCGAGGTGGCGCTGCTGGAGGACGGCCGGGTGGTCGCCGCCCGCCGGGCCGACGTCGGCACGCGGGACCTCAACCACGCGACGACCGCCGCCATGCTCGCCGACACCACCGCCCGGCTGGTACGCGAGCTGCGGCAGGACGCGACGCTACGGCCCCTGGTCCGCGACGCGCTGGCCCGTGGCCCGATCGTCATCGGTGACGGCGCCACCCGGCCCGACGTGACCGCCCGCCTGGTCGCCACGCTCGGCGCGACGGTGCACCGGGCCGCGTCACCCCGTACCGCCGCGCTGACCGGCGCCGGCATGGCCGCCATCTCGGCCCTGCGACACCCGCACGACACCCCGCGCCGCCCGGAAAGGAGCGCCTGATCATGACGCACGCCCTCAACCGCACCGACACGCTGCGCGAACTGCTGGACCGGCAGTTCGGCGAGTACACCGACCAGCTCACCGAGCTGACGCTGCACACGCGGCAGCCCGACTACGGCGGCCACGACCCGGACACGCTGCGCCGGCTCGTCGAGACCGCCCGGCAGGGCATCGCGGACACCGCCCAGGCGCTGAAGCGGATGTCCGAGGGCACGTACGGCGTCTGCGAGCGGTGCGGGCAGGACATCCCGACCGCCCGCCTGGAGATCCTGCCCTCGGCCCGCTTCTGCGTGCCGTGCCAGCAACGCCGCTGAGCACGTACGGGGCTGTCGGGGCAGGCGCCGGCCGGTAGCGTCACCGCCATGGATGTCGATGACGTCGCCGGCCGGCTCGGCGTGCCCGCCGAGGAGGTCGACCGGGTGCACCGGCTCGCCGGTGACCTGCCATCCGCGCCGCTGCCCGGCCGGGCGGACGCACCAGCCCTGCTGGCCCGGCTCGCGGTACGCCCCGACGACGCCGCCGAGATCCTCGCGGGCTGGCCGGAACCGGGGTCACCACTGTGGACCCCCGAGCTGCGCTGGCTGCTCGACCGCTCGACCGCCCTGGTCCGCGCCGACCTCGGCGGCCACGCCTGGCTGACCCCGGGCCCGGCGCTGCCGCGCGACCGGGGTCCGGCCTGGCGGCACCTCTACGTCTATGCGTACCTCGCACTCGTCGACGTGGTCCGGGCCTACCACCGCGACCACGGCGTCCCCGACGACGTGTCCTGGGCGACACTCGCCGACCTGGGCAACAACCTCGCCGTCGACCGGCGGATGAACGGCGACGGCTGGCCGGTCATGCAGAGCTGGCTGACGCTGCACGTGCGCGGTGGCCTCTACGAGCTGGGCCGGCTCCAGCACCAGCGCGGCGACGGCGGCGCGATCGGCCTGCACATCCCGGACTCCGGACCGCTGACCCCGGAGGCGGTCGACGCGTCGCTGGAGCGGGCCCGCGCGTTCTTCCCGCGCCACTTCCCCGGCGAGCGCTACACCGCGTTCTCCTGCGGTTCCTGGCTGCTCGACCCGCAGTTGCGCGAATACCTGCCGGAGGACTCCAACATCGTCCGGTTCCAGCGGCGGTTCACGCTGGAGCCCTACCAGGACCTGCCCGGGCTGGACGGCGACACGGAGGTGCTGCGGTTCGTGTTCCGCACCCTGGACACGCCGCTGGACCGGCTGCCGCGCCGTACCGTGCTCCAGCGCGCGGTGATCGACCACCTCCGGGCCGGTCGCCACTGGCAGTGGCGCCGGGGCCGCTTCCCGATCGCCGGGCCGGACGGGCGGTAGCCGCGCCGGGCCGGCGTGACCGGCTGTCGGCCGGGTGCGGTGGTCAGTCCGGGTGGCGGCGGGCGGCGTAGGCCCGCACCTTGGCGCGGTTGCCGCACGTGGCCATGCTGCACCAGCGGCGCCGCCCCCGGGGGTCCAGGAACAGCCAGCCGCAGTCGGCGGCCGGGCAGGCTCGCACCTCGGTGCGGGCCGCCGAGGTGAGCAGATCGGCGGCGGCCCGGGCACCCGCCAGCAACGGCAGTCGCAGCCCGGCGTCCTCGGGCAGCGTCCAGTGGGCGATCCCGTCCCGGCCCGGCTCCAGGACGGCCGCCGCAGCGGCCTCCCGTGCCGGCCCGGCGACCCGCCGGAAGGCCGCGGTGTCGTCGGGGTCGAGCAGCACGTCGTGCAGCGCGGTGCGCAGCGCCCGGGTCGCCGCCAGCACCTCGTCCCCGGCGGACGGCCGGCGGCGGCCCGCCTCCCGCAGCCGGCCTACTGTGGCCGGGGCGAGCAGCCCGACGTGACCGGCCCACACCGCGAGCCGGTCGTAGTCGCGCAGCCAATCCCGTTCCGGGCTCGGGGGCGCGGCCCAGCCCGCCCAGGTGTTGCAGAGCTCCAGCGCGGGATGGCCGCTGACCGGGATCGGCATCGGATAGCCCTCGACGTTCACCCAGTGCATGCCGACAGTGTGCCTTGACTCGGCCGCGCTAACCAGTCAGTGTAATCACACCGGTTAATCATCGTCTACTGGTTAGGTGATGCCATGCGCCCCGGAAAGACAGTCAGTCGGTTCCTACTCGGCATGCTCGTCGCGTCCGCGGCCCTCGTGGCCGCTCCACCCGCTCCGCTGCTCGCGCACGGCGACGCCTCCGCGGCCGCCCGGCCGAGCGGTCGGCCCGAGCCCTGGCGTCCGTCGATCCAGGAGGACTGGACCGGCCCGGCGGGCCGCTATTGCTCCTTCCCGCTCCAGGTCCGCGTCGTCTCCCAGGACGTCCGGGTCCGGGTGCTCGCCCGGTACGCCACCGGCGCCGTCCGGCGCGAGGAGTACGCCGGGCCGCTGACCGTCGACTTCGTCGACGCCGACACCGGACGGGCCGTGCGCCGCGACGCGGGCGGCTCCGGCCTGCTCGAGTACCGGCCTGACGGCGGGTGGCTGCGCTACACCATCGTCGGGCCGGCCGGATTCGGCTTCCGCCCCGGAGACCACTACCGACGTGGCTACTACATCCTCGACGGACTGCACGTGATCTCGGTCGATCCGGACGGCACCCGTGCGCTGACGCTCGGAATCGGGCGGCAGGACGACATCTGCGTGGCGCTCGGCGACCGGGCCGCCTGACCCGGCTGCCCGCGACGGTGGTGGGTGGGATGACCGACGTACGGCTGTCCGTGCTCGGGCCGCTGGTCGCGCGCCGCGACGGCGCGGACGTGCCGCTCGGCGGCCGGCGGCAACGCATGGTGCTCGCCACGCTGCTGGTCGCGCGGGGGCGGATGCTGCCCGCCGAGCGGCTGCGGGACCTGGTCTGGAGCGACGGCCGGCGGACGGCCGGAGCGGCGACCCTGCACGGCTACGTGGCCGCGCTGCGGCGGGCGCTCGAACCGGACCGGCCGCCGCGCTCACCGGGCCGGGTGCTGCGCCGCGAGGGCCCCGGGTACGCCCTGCGGGTGCCGCCCGGGCAGGTCGACGCGGAACGGTTCGCCGCGCTCGTCGCGCACGGCGTCACCCTGCTGGACCGGGGTCACGCCGCCGCGGCCCTGGCCGGTCTGACCGGTGCGCTCGGGTTGTGGCGCGGGCCGGCGTACGCCGATCTGGCGGAAGCCCCGTTCGCGCTGCCGGAGATCGCCCGCCTGGAGGGAATGCGGGCCGCCGCCGCCGAGTCGCGGCTGGCCGCCCTGCTTGCGCTGGGGCGGCACACCGAGATCCTCGGCGAACTGGAGGCGCTCGTGCTGTTGCAGCCGTTGCGGGAGCGCGGCTGGGAGATGCTGGCGATCGCGCTGTACCGGGCCGGCCGGCAGGGCGACGCGCTCGCAGTGGTACGCCGCGCGCGGACGCGGCTCGCCCGCGACCTCGGGGTCGACCCGGGATGCGGGCTGCTGCGCCTGGAGACGGCGATCCTCCGTCAGGACGCCTCACTCGACCTCGCGTCCGGCCCGGCCGCGCCGCCGCAGTCGCGACGTGACGGCGGTGATCCCAGTGGGATCCCAGTCGACGCCGGCACCGTCGGCGGCACGACCATCCAGAGTGAAGGGGGACGGCATGCGCGGGCTGCGACCGATGACCGAGGCGGAACCGGAGTTCGAGGTCAACGTCAAGAACAACTACGTCGACTGCGTCGATCTGCCGACCGCACGTACCCGGCAGCGGCTGCCGCTGCCCGAGGGAACCGCCGCCGCCGAGCCGGCCGGCGCGGACCGGGACCGGTCGCCGGAGTCCCGGTGACCCGAGCGGCCGGGCTCGCGCCCCGGTGGCGGGCGTGGACCGCCGAGAACCTGGCCCTCGGCGTACCGGCCGACGAGGTCCGGGAGGCGCTGCTGGCGGCCGGGTTGCCCGTGCCGGAGGTCGACGAGGAACTGGCCCGCGCGCCCGGGCACCCGTACTTCCGGGCCTGCGTACGCCTGGCCAGGGAGTACGCCTGGACGGAGTCCCTGCTCGACCTCTACGGCGATCTCCGCTCGGCGCAACTGGCCGGCGGGCTGGAGCGGCGCTCCGGCCTGTCCCCCGCCGAGTTCTTCGACAGGTACTACGTCGCCAACCGCCCGGTGATCCTGGCCGGCGCGGTCGACGACTGGCCGGCGCGGCGGGAGTGGACGACGGCCCGGCTGCGGGACCGGCTCGGCGCCGTCGAGGTCGAGGTGATGACCGGGCGGGACAGCAACCCGGAGCACGGCTGGCAGCACGACGCGCACCGGACCCGGATGACGTTCGCCGACTACCTCACGATGGTCGAGACGGGCGGGGAGACGAACGACCACTACATGGTCGCGCGCAACGACAACTGGCAGCACGGTCTCAAGCCGCTGGCCCAGGACATCAGGCCGGTGCCGGGGATCATCGATCCGGCTCTGCTGCCGGAGACGGTGACCCTGCTGCTGGGGCCGGCCGGCACTGTCACCGCCCTGCACCACGACAACATGAACATCCTGCTGTGCCAGGTGACGGGCCGCAAGCACGTCCGTCTGGTGCCGTCCTACCAGCGCGGGCGGGTCTATCCCCGGGGCGGGACGTACAGCCGGGTCGACGCCGCGCGGCCCGATCTCGACCAGCACCCGCTGTACGAGCGGGCCACCGTCCTGTCGGAGGTGCTGGAGCCGGGTGACGCACTGTTCGTGCCGGCCGGGTGGTGGCACTGGGTACGGGCCCTGGACGTCAGCGCCACGGTGAGCCTGCACCACTTCCAGGTGCCCGCGGGCAATCACTACCTGCACCCGCCGCTGGTGCGCGGCGAGCCCTGACGGCGGCGGATGCCGGGAACGCCGATACCGGCGCCCCCGGCATCCGGTCTATCCCTTGTCCCGCTCCGGTGGCGGGTCCGGGATCTCGTCCGCGGCCAGTCCGGGCGGTCCGGTCGGTGGCGGGTCGCGTACGTCGGCGCGGTACCGCACCGCCGGTGGTTCACCGGCCGACGGCACCGGGCCGATGGTGAGGGCGGTGGCGGCCAGCATCGTGCCGATCAGCAACCTCCGCATGCGTCACCTCCTCTCCTCGTCGCCGTCCGGGGTGCCACCGGGCGGCGGGCCCGGCGGCCAGCCTCCGCCCGCCCACTGGGATACGGCTGGGGACGCGGCGACGCCGGTCAGCCGCCCGGCGGACGGACCGGCGCGCGCCCGGCCAGCCAGTCGTCGAGCGCGGCCTGGTCGCCGAACAGCAGCACCGGCGGCCCGGCCGGGTCGGCCGCCCAGGCCCGCAGGCGACGGCGTGCCCGGCCGAACCCGGTCAGGTGCCACACCAGGATCGAGTCCCGGGACAGCACGCTGCGCAGCGTCTCCCGGTTGCCGTTGCAGATCAGCTCGCCGCCGGTCAGACGCCGCAGCGTGCGCCGCAGCAGCCGCCGGAACGAGACCCCGCGCGGATAGTCCAGGCCGATCACCAGGTCGGCGCGGCCGAGGACCACGTCCCGCCAGCCGTGGTACGCCCCGTCGAGGATCCAGCCGTCGCGCCGGCAGATCGCCTCGATCCGGCGACGCTGCTCGGCCACCGGCACCTCGACCCAGCCCGGCTCCCACAGCAGGTCGTCGACCGGATACCAGGGCAGGCCGAACCGCTGCGCCAGATGCGCGGCGAGCGTCGACTTGCCGGAGCCGTGGATCCCCTCGACCAGGATGCGGGCCGGGGCGCTCATGGCAGCAGCGTAGGCACCGCGTGCACCCGGCGCGATCCGGGCGGCCCGATCAGTGCGCGACGGCGACCGCCGGTGCCGCCTCCAGGCCGGCGAGCTGGGACGGCCGGACGACGACCAGCAGCACCACCAGCGCCGCCACCATTCCACCGGCCACCACCAGCGCCATCGCCACCGCGCCGGTGCCGAGCACGCCCACCAGCGGCGCGGCCACCGCGCCCACACCGAACTGCACGGCACCGAGCAGGGCCGAGGCGGTGCCGGCCGCCTCGCCGTGGCGGGACAGCGCCAGCGCCGGGGCGTTCGGCATGGCCAGGCCCGCCGCAGCCAGCACCAGCCACAGCGACACCAGCAGGGCGGGCAGCCCACCGAAGCCGGTCGCGGCGAACACCACCAGGGCCAGCCCGGCCACCGTGCCCGCCGCCAGCGAGGTCACCAGGATCCACTGCGACGGGTAGCGCCGCAGCAGCCGCACGTTGTACTGGGTGGCGCCGATCAGGCCGATCGCGCCCGCGCCGAACGCCAGGCCGAACTCCTGCTCGTCGAGCCCGTAGGTGTCCTGGAGGACGAACGACGACCCCGCGACGTACGCGAACAGCGCCGCCATGGCGAGCCCGGCGACCAGGACCAGGCCGACGAAGACCCGGTCCCGCAGCAGCCCGCCGTACGTCTTCACGGTCGCGACGACTCCGCCGCGTTGGCGACGTGCGGGTGGGAGCGTCTCGGGCAGCGCGAGCGTGGCCAGCGCGACGAGCAGCACCCCGAAGACGGCCAGGACCACGAAGACGCCGCGCCAGTCGGTCCACCGCAGCACGCCGCCGCCCAGCGTCGGGGCGAGGACCGGGGCCGCGCCCATCACCAGCAGCAGCCGGGACAGCAGGGTGGCGAACGCCGCGCCGCTGAACAGGTCACGCACCACCGCCATCGCCACCACGGCGGTCGCGGCGACGCCGAGGCCCTGCACGACGCGCAGGACGCCGAGGACGGCGACGTTCGGGGCGATCACGCACAGCGCCGACGCCACGATGTGCAGCAGG
Organism: Micromonospora sp. ATLC20; assembly: GCF_057196585.1. NCBI lineage: Bacteria > Bacillati > Actinomycetota > Actinomycetes > Micromonosporales > Micromonosporaceae > Micromonospora > Micromonospora sp. ATLC20. The sequence goes on along the minus strand of NZ_JBXUOV010000039.1, from coordinate 20,086 downwards.
AGGCCGGCGATCAGCGGGCGGCGCCGCCCGACCGCGTCCGACAGCGGCCCGATCAGCAGCTGCCCGACGGCGAGCCCGGCGAGCGTGCCGGTGAGCGTCAACTGGACCGCCGCCGACGTGGTCGCGAAGTCGCTGACGATGGCGGGCAGCGCGGGCAGGTACATGTCGATCGTCAGCGGACCCACGGCGATCAGCGAGCCGAGGACCAGCACGAGCTTCAGCCGCTGGCCTCGGCTCATCAGGTCACCAGGGGTGGGCGTCGGGGCGGCATCGGTCGTCTGGGGCGTCCCGGCCCGGTCGTGCGACCGGGCGCGGGAGGGTGCGGCACTCACACAGTGAGTCAAATGCGCCCTCGGTGATCACATTCCCGTCTCGGCGAGAGGTAACGCAGGTCACCCGCCTACCGACCGGTGCGGCACGCCGCCGGACAGGGACCGGCCCCGCTGCCGGCGCCCGCTGAGCCGGCACCGGCAGCGGGGCGGCAGGGCTCAGTTCCAGGGAGCGGTCGGGAACCAGCCCACGCCGAAGAGGGCCGGCACCCGTACGTCCCAGTAGACGATGAGGAACACGCCGACGAGCACCAGCGCGACGCCCGACAGCACGGTGCCGCGCCGGCTCGGGGCGGTGAGCAGGCGCCCGCCGGTCAGCCTCGACGCGATCACCACGACGAGGACCATCACCAGCATGTTGCCGAGCGTCTGCAGGCCGAAGACGGCCGCGCCGTACGCCGGGTTGTCGTCGGCCACCGCGTAGAGGAAGAGCTTGTGGAAGAGCGGGAACGGGCGGCCGATCAGGAAGGCGCCGATGATGACGCCCATCGCGACCAGGCGGGCCCGCGGCCGGCCGGCGAACGGATCCGGAACCAGCTTCAACGCCGCCAGGCCGAGGTAGAGCAGGGCCAGGCCGGCCAGCCCGAAGACGACGGACGCCTGCACGAGCCGCACCGGTACGCCGCCGGCCGTGGTCGCGGTGGACAGCTGCGGCAGGCGGTCCCCGAGCAGCACGCCCACGGCGCCGTAGGTCAGCGCGACCGCCATGCTGCCGGCGGTGAGCCAGCCCAGCGGGGCGAGCAGCCCGCGCAGTCCGGACCTCGTCGTCTCCCTGGTGACCTGCGGGACCATCCCGAACGCGGCGACGTTGCAGGCGGTGAACGTGCCGGCGAGGCCGGACACGAAGGCGAAGGCGAGCCCGGCGACGGAGCCGCCGATCGCCGTCGCCTTGGCGTCGTGACCCAGGAGCGAGTTGGCGATGTTGTCGCCGATCACCGAGTCGACGAAGGTGAAGGACCAGGCGACGGCGAGCAGCACCCCGGCCACCGCGCCCGCCACGGCGAAGCCGAGGGCCGTGGCGGTGCGGCCCTGCGGTGTCGCGTCGACGGTGACTACCGGAACTGCTTCCCGGTCGGCTACGGACATGGTTCCTCCTCGATGGGTGATCGGTTACGGGAGACGCACACCCGGCACCGCGGGTGTGTGGAGCGACCGCACCGGGCCGTCCGGGCCGCAGATGTGCAGCCCGATCCGCCCGTGTACGCCGTGGCGCTGGTTGACGGCCTGGAGGAGCACGGCCAGCGACTCCAACTCCCGGGCGTGTTCGAGCCCGCCGACGTCGATCGGCGCGAAGCCGAGCCGGGACAGCAGCGCACCGGCGGCCCCCTTGGCCCCGGCGTCGTCGCCGGCCAGCGGCAGGGAGACCGGCAGCCCGCCGCAGAGCGGCTCGCCGACCATCGCCGCGGGAACGGTGTTCAGCGCCTTGACGACGTGCCAGCCGGGGGGTGCCGCCGCCGCGATCAGGTGGGCCCCCGACGAGCCGGGCGGCACCTCCTCCCCGCCGAGGACCGGATTGGTGACGTCCAGGAGCGGACGGCCCCGGCCCGGCACCGGGGTCTCGGTCAGCACCCGGCAGGCCGGACCGAGCGGAACGGCGAGCACGACGAGGGAGGCCCGTTCGAGGACGACGCGGATGTCGGCGGCGAAGGCCCCCCGCACGCCGGCGGTGGCGGCGGCCGCCGCCCCGGGTGTCCGTCCGGCGAGCAGCACGCTGCAGCGCGCGGCGGCGACCGCGCGGGTGACGGCGACGCCCATCCGCCCGCAGCCGATGACGCCGACTGTCATCGGACCCACACCCCCGCCGCGGGACGGCGGTAGACGGCGAGCGCGGCCGCCAGGTCGGCCGGCACCGGGGCGGGCTGCAACTGGCCGTCCACCCGCTCCATGACGGCCACCGTCTGCCGGCCCCGCGCGATCAGCTCGGCGGGAGCGCCGTCCGGGCGGACCCGGCGATAGTCGAAGCCCATCGTGATGCGATTGCCGTTGAGCTCGACGAGCGACATCTCGATCTCGACCGTGTCGAAGGCGTGGCTCTCGGCGTAGAAGTCGACCGACATCGACACGGTGACCAGCGCCAGCCCGTCCGACAGGGCGGCGAGCACGGAGGGCGCCTGCTCGGCGAGGAAGTGCTCCCGGCAGTGCCCCTGCCAGTGGGCGTAGTGGGCGAAGTAGACGTTTCCCACCAGGTTCGTCTCGTCGAACGTCACCCGGTGCCGGTAGCGGTAGACCGGGGCGCTCATGCCGGCGTCCCCACGCACACCGCCACCTGCCGCGCGTCCCCGGCCGTCCGCAGCAGCACGCTGCTCAGCACGTGGTCGCCGCTGCGCAGGCCGAGCGTGCCGGACGGCTCCCGGCCGGTGAACACCAACGGCGCCGAGGGCCCGAGCCCGAGCTTGCGGGTCACCTCGATCGCCGTCCACACGCGGACGGCCGCGACGGCCTCGTCCTCCCCGGACTCGGCGGCCAGCCGCACGGCGAGGGCCCGGTGCCGTTCCTCCAGCGGCGGCGGGCGGTCGTCCACACGTTCCCAGTCGACGCCGACCGGGCCCGGGGCCACCGTCACGAGCACGAGGTCGTCGAGGTGGCTGGCCGAGACGCCACCGCCGCCCGGCGCCGTGACCCGACCGTCACCGGCGTGCCGCGCGCCTGCGGGCTCGCCCAGCGCGGCGCCGTCGAGCCAGTCGGCCAACCGGACGGTGGGTCCGCCGTCGCCACGCGTCGCGGGGAGCACCGCGGCGTCGATGCCGGGATGCCGGTGCCGCAGCCGCCGGGCCACTGCCGGACCGGCGAGGAACGCCGGCATCTCGGACCAGCCGATTTCGGCCACCGCGCGCAGGACCAGCCCCGTCCACTCCTCGACCGGGCGTCCCGACTCGTCGGTCACCAGCACGTCGTAGACGAACTCGGCACCGTCCTCCGCGCGCTGCCGGGCGGTGACGGTGAGCACGCCGGACGGCCGGTGCCACACGCTGATCCGCTCGACGGAGACCGGAAGCACGCGCCGGTCCGGGACACAGCCCTGCAGCCCGTGCAGCACGGCGTCACGGGCGCCCGGGTCGCCGAGCCGCAGCGACGCGTCGAGGTACATGCCGAACCACGCGGTGCCGGGTTCGGCGCGGACCGAGAACACGCACCGGTACGCGCTCAGCGCGTGATATCCGCGCACCCGCCGGAACGCGGGCCCGTGGAAGTAGAGGCCGCCGTAGAGGCCCGTCGCCGGCAGGCCCGGCTCCCCGAGCCGCACGGCCGGCGCCGGCACCGCCGGATCGGGTGCCGGCACGGCGCCGGTGGTCACGACCGCCGCGAAGTGGTCCACCGCGAAGCCGGTGTCGTCGCTGCGCAGCGCGGTCTCCACCCGGCCGTCGTCGTGGACCAGCGCCGCGACCCGGATGTCGCGCCGGTCGGTCACCGTCACCGGCCGTTCGAGCCGTACGCCGGTGAGGCGCACCGGTGTCCCCGGCGCCCCGGTGAGCGCTGTGGCGGCCTGCGTCATCGCCTCCAGCCCCAGCACGGCGGGCAGCAGCGGGACGCCGTCGACGACGTGGTCGGACAGGTAGGGGTCGGTGCCGGCGGTCAGGGTGGCGCCGAGGACGCTCTCCACCCCCGGCGTCAGCGCCAGCACCCGCTCGGCGAACCGCCCGCCGGTGCGGTCGTCGTCGCGGTAGCGCAGGGTCGGTCCGGCGGGCAGCCGGCCGGCGGCCAGCACGCACGGCCCGGTGTCCGGCGCCGCCAGCAGGCGCAACAGCAGGTCGGTGCCGGCCGGGACGCTGATCGGCTCGAGCCCGTCGCGCACCAGCGCGTCGAGGACGCCGAGGCGGACCCCCATACCGACGCCGGACCAGGCCGACCACTGCACCGTCAGCCAACGGGTGCCGGGCCGCTCCCGCGTCAGTTCCGCGCAGCGCCGGGCGAGCCACTCGTTGGCTACGGCGTACTCCGACTGGCCGGTCAACCCGGTGCGCCCGATGACGGATCCGAAGGCGACGGCGAAGCGCAGATCGTCGCCGAGGGCCGCGACCAGGTGGTCGAAGCCGTCGGCCTTCGGTGCCAGCGTCGCGCGGAGACCCTCGACGGTCACGTCCTCGATCCGCCGCGGCGTGTTGTGGCCGGCGGCGTGCAGCAGCCCGCGTACCGGTCCGTACCGCTCCTGGACAGCGGTGACGGCGGCGGTGACGGCGGGCCCGTCGCTGACGTCGACGGCGTGGTAGCCGGCGGTGATCCCGAGCGCGGTCAGCCGGTCCAGACCGTCCCGGACCTCCGGGTCCGTGCCGGGGCTGCGCCCGAAGAGCACCGCCGTGGCGCCGGTGGCCTGGCACACCGCGGCGGCGCACTCCAGCCCGATGCCCTTCGCCCCGCCGGTGACCAGCAGCACGTCGCCCGAAGCCAACGGGATGCGCTCGTCCCGGCGGGACAGCGCGAGCGGAGCGGCGACCCGGGTGGTGCGGACACCGTCCTCGTCGTAGACGACCTCGACGTAGCCGGTCCAGTCGACGGACGCCTCGGCGACGAGCTTGAGGCAGCGGTCGTCCACCGGGGTCTCGGCGACCATCACCGCGGCGCCCGGCCGCTCCATGGCGATGCTGCGGCCGACCGCGGCACCCACGCCGCCGTGGTGCAGCACCACGAGCGGCAGCCCGTCGGCCGCGGTGGCGCGCAGCGCGGTCACGACCAGCTCCGCCGGCACCGTGAGGCCCGGTGGCAGCAGCAGCAACCGCGCGTCCGGGGTGTCGGCGAGCGGGAAGTGCTCGGCCACCCCCTTGCTCAGCGGGTGGTCCTCGGTACCGAGCACCGTCCACCCGCGCCGGGCGCCCGGCCTGGTCGTCGGGGCGGCCGACTCGACGAACCGGTCGGTGAAGGCGCGCACCCAACTGGCGATGCCGGCCGGCGGGGCGTCGACCTCCCCGGCTGCGGGCAGCGTGGCGAGCATCGCGGCGAGCTGTTCGATGGTGGCGTCGGCCAGGGCGGCCGGGACCGCGGGCGCCGACCGGCCGACCGCCGCGGCGGCGTCCACGGCGAGCTGGCTGACCCGCAGCGAGCTGAGGTGCAGGTCGGCGACGAGCCGGGTGTCCGGGCGCAGCGTGGCCGCGTCGAGTTCGACCATGGCCGCCACCCGCCGGGTGACGGCGCTCAGCAGGTCGGTGTCGTCCACGGTGACCACGGGCGGGGCGGATGTCGGCGTGGCGGGCACCGGACGGGGACGAGGCGGCTGCGGCGACCGCGCCGGCCCGCCGGTGCCCTCGCAGGGGTTGCGCAGGAAGACCGGCCGCCAGTCCGGCGTGAGCCGGCGGGACGCCCGGTGCGCGTAGTAGGCGCCCACGTCCGGCCCGGCGCCCGTCGCGAACAGCGCGGCGGTCACCGTGGCGATGCCGTGCGCGCCGGGCGCGCCCGAGTCGAGAGCCACCACGCGGGCGTCCGGCAGGCCCGCGGCCAGCCCGGCCAGTACGGCGCCGGGGCCCACCTCGATCAGCAGGTCGGTTCGCTCGGCCAGGCGCGCCAGCGCGTCGCGGAAGCGGACCGGTTCGACGAGCTGACGGGTGAGCAGGTCGGCGAGGTCGGTGCCGGTGTCGAGCCAGTCACCGGTCACCGTGGAGCAGACCGGCCGTCGGGGTGCCCGCCCGGCGAGTCCGGTGAGGTGATCGCGCAGGGCGCGGCTCGCGGGAGCCATCATCGGCGAGTGGAAGGCGTGCGAGACCGGCAGTGCGGTGGCCCGCAGGCCGGCGGACGGGGCGCCGGCGACGAACCGGGCCACCTCCGCGGCCGGGCCGGACACCGTGCACTGCTCCGCGCTGTTCTCCCCGGCGACCACGACCGGGCCCGGGCGGAGCAGCTCGCGGACCCGGTCCGCGGGCCCGGCGACGGCGGCCATCGCGCCGCGACCCGGCGCGTCGCTCATCAGCCGGCCGCGAACGCGTACCAGGTCGAGGGCTTCCTTGTCGTCCACTGCCCCCGCCCAGCACAGCGCGCCGATCTCGCCGAGGCTGTGCCCGACGGCCGCCTCGGCCTCCACGCCGAGCCGGCGCAGCCAGGTCAGACCGGCGAGCGAGGCCCGCAGGATGGCGGGCTGGGCGACTGCGGTGTCCGGAACGCCGCCCGCCGCGATCTCGACCTCCGAGTCGTACCCGCCGGCGAGCGGCCCGTCGAGCAGTTCCCCCAGCGCGCCCGCGCCCGGACGGACCGGGGATCCCTGTCCGGAGAACAGGTAACCGATCCGGGGCGCCGCGCCGGCGCCGAGGAAGACACCGGCCTCCGGGTCGAACAGCTCGGTGTCCGCGTCGGCCAGCGCGGTCACGGCGCGCCGGGCGGCGCGGACCAGGCCGTCCGGGTCGCGTACCACGGCGGCGAACCGGACGGCGCCCTCCGCGACCGGCTCCGCGGCCAGCGTGGCCGCTAGATCACCCAGTTCCGCCCGGGACAGCCGGCCGGCCAGGTCGGCCAGGTCGGTCAGCCGCGCGGTCAGGGCCGCGCGGTCGGCCGCCGCGCACACCACCACCTCGTGGGACGGCAGGGGGCGGGCGGCCCGGCGCTCGGCGTCGGTGACGACCCGGCGGGTGGTGGGCGTGATCCCGCCCAGCACCACGTGGGCGTTGATGCCGCCGAAGCCCATGGCGCTGACCGACGCGTACCGGTCCGGGCCGGGCCACGGCGTCGGTTCGTCGGTCACCACCAGCGGCGACCCGACGGCGGCCAGGGCGGGATGCGGTGACTCGCAGCCGGTGGTCGGCGGGATCACCTGGTGGTGGATCGCGAGTACAGCCTTGATCATCCCGGCGACTCCGGCCGCCGCCTTGGTGTGCCCGATGTTCGCCTTCACGCTGCCGAGCACCGCCGGGAGGCGGCGGCCGGCGTGCAGGTCGCGCAGCGCGAACAGTTCGGTCTCGTCGCCGACAGCGGTGCCGGTGCCGTGCCCCTCCACGAACGACACCTGCTCGGGAGCGAGACCAGACCGGTCGTACGCGCGCCGCAGCGCGAGCAGCTGGCCGGCGGGCTCGGGCCGGGTCAGCCCGCCGTTGCCGTCCGACGACGTGCCCCAGCCGTGCAGCCGCGCGTACGGCCGCAGGCCGTGTTCCGCGGCGAAGTCCTCACGGCACAGGACCAGGATCCCGCAGCCCTCCCCCGGCAGGAACCCGGTCGGCCGCGAGTCGTAGATCCGCATGTCGCCGGTGGCCAGCGCGCCCACGCGGGCGAAGCCGACCAGCTCCAGCGGATCGAGGCTGAGGTCCACACCGCCCGCCAGCGCGACGTCGAGATCGCCGTCGGCGAGCATCCGGGCGGCCGTGGTGACCGCCATCAGCGACGAGGCGCAGGCGGCGTCGACCGTGTAGCCGGTGCCGTGGAAGTCGAAGTGGTTGCAGATCCGGCCGGCGATGGTGTTCGACAAGGCCCCGGCGAGCGTCTCCTCGCCCGGCGGCGGGAACGGCTCCTTGAACCGGTCCTCCGCGGTGGCGAGCAGTTTCTCCCGCTCGGCGTCCGACAGGTCCAGTCCCGCCAGCGTCTCGGCGAGCAGCCGCTGCACGTAGGGCCAGCGCAGGCGAAGCCCGTTGGCGCGGCTGAACTCGCCGGTCATCGAGTTGCCGAGCAGCACGCCGACCCGGTCGTTCGGTAGGCCCGCGCCCGCCGGGCAGCCGGCGTCGGCGAGCGCGTCCGCGGCCACCTCCAGGGCCAGCCAGTGGGTCAGGTCGACCGCCCGGAAGACCTCACCGGGAACGTGGAAGCGGGACCGGTCGAACACCCAGTCGCTGAGGACGGCGGCGCGGTCGACGTACGTGTGGTCGACCTCGTCGGGTCCGGTCCGGTGGTAGTCCGCGACCGGCAGCCGTTCCGGCGGCAGAGGCCGGAAGGCACGCCGGCGCCCGAGCACCGTCTGCCAGAGCTGCCCCGGGTCCGCGGCGTCCGGGTACCGGCAGGCCATGCCCACCACGACGATCGGGGCTCTCGTGCCGGTCATGCCTGGGCTCCGACCGGGACGGCGGGCTGGGAGGCGCGTTCCGGCGCACCGGGTCCGGTGACCGGCTGCCGCCGCTCGCGGATCCGGCGGGCGGCCACGATCACCACCCAGCGGCCGACGCACACGGTGGTGAGCGCGAAGAACAGCCCGAACTCGATGTGCAGGAGCACCAGCGTGCCGTAGACCGCCGCGGTGGCCAGACCGAACACGACCTGCCGGCGCGGCGCGTGCGGGGTGGTTCCGGGGTCGGTGATCATGTAGTTGGTGAACAGGACGAACGCCACGCCGGTCATCGGCAGGAGCGCCGCCACCAGAGCGTGGTCGAAGATCACCGACCGCAGCACCGCCTGCGCGGCGAAGCCCGCGACCCAGGCGGCGACCAGCGGCCCGCGCCGGGTCAGCATGGCGTTGAGCATCGTGCCGGCGGCCAGGATCGCGCCGGGCACCACCCAGTCCCAGATCCCGTTGATGTTCGCGGTGAACTGGTACGGCGGTGCGATCCCCACCCAGGTGAAGCAGAGCAGCGTCACGACGATGCCGAAGTTGCTCGGGTTGAGGACGTGCTTCGCCGGTCCCCCGGCGGTGAAGCGCACCCGCACCACGTACTTGCTCGCTATCGCGACGGTGACGGCGAACAGGGTGGGCCACAGCCGCTCGTTGCCGTAGAGCAGCATCGCGCAGGCCAGGCCGCCGATGTGCGCGGGCAGCAGGAAGTTGAGGAGATCGACGGCGGAGCCGCGGTAGCGGACCGGGCGGCGCTCGACGCGGGCCTCGAGCGTCTCCAGGAGAAGCTCGAGGGTGTACGCGGTGAGCAGCGCGGCGATCGGCGTGAGCCACGACTGCTCGAATCCGAGGACCGTGTGCCCCAGCAGCGTGAACACGGTGATGGACAGGGCGAACCGGCGCAGCGCGACGATCCTGGGGTCCTTGTTGGCCATGGTTCTCTCCTCGATCAGGACTCGGGTCGCAGCGTGACCGTGTGCCAGCCCGAGGCGAGCGTGGTGCTCGTCTCGTGCTGTCCGGCGGCGTCGCGCCAGGTGATCCGGACCTGGGCGGACGGGCTGCCGCCGAGGCCGAAGTACAGTTCGTCGGCGTTCACGCCGGTGTGTCCGTTGGCGGGGTAGAGCTGGTCGGTCAGCGTCGTACCGTCGGCGCGGCGCACCTCGACGCGGGCGCCGATCGCCGCCCGGGTCGCGCCGTTGGTGGTGGGCACCACCAGCCGCAGCCCGAGGTGGGTCGCCGCCGGACCGGTGTTGCGGAACAGCTCCGAGGCGGCCCACTGGTTGGCGACCGCCATGTCGAGCCGCCCGTCGTGGTCGACGTCGCCGACGGCGATGGCCCGGGAGGCCTGGGTGCTCGTCATCCCCAGCCGCTTCGACACGTCGACGAACCGGCCGTTCGGCCCACGTACGAAGAAGGGGTTCCGCTCGTGCCCGGACAGGCTGTCGCCGGGCCGGAAGTTCGGCCAGGCCCACGGGTACTTCAGGAAGTTGTCGTTGGCCATCGCGAGTTCCTGGAGTTCGGCCCAGCGGTCGGTCCCGCCGTGCAGGAAGCCGACCGCCTGGGTGATCTCGCGGCGGCCGTCGGCGTCGAAGTCGGCGGCCTTGATGTCCCAGGCCCAGCCGCTGCGGGACAGCCCGAGTTCCTCGCTGCGGTCCCGGTACGGCGCGCGCCCGGAGGTGAACCGGCCGCCCGTGCTGACGAAGGCGAAGTTGCTCTCCTGCAGGGCGAACGGCGAGGTGATGTTGCTGACCAGCAGGTCCGGCCGGCCGTCGGCGTTCAGGTCGTCGAAGGCGACGCCCATGCCCTTGAACGAGTCGTGCCCGATCACCTTGGACTTGGGGGCCAGCGGGTCGCGCGTGCCGCTCACCTCGCGGAACTCGGGCCGGCCGGGACGGGACTCGTTCACCAGCAGGTTGTCGGGCCCGAAGTCGTTGGCGAAGTAGATCTCCGGCAGGCCGTCGCCGGTCAGGTCCTGCGCCCCGGTGGCCAGGGTCCAGGCCCGCGCCTGGTCGGTGGTGAAGGCGTCGGACCGGTCGGCGTACGCGGGAACGGGCGCGCCGCCGGCGGTGGGGGTGTTCCCGTCGAACATCAGGAGGCGGTTGCGGCCGCCGTTGCGGCCCAGGGACATGGAGTCCTGCATCCGCATCAACGGGTCGTCGGCGGCGGTCCGGTCGAGCACCCGGGCGCCGTCCGGGAAGTAGTTGCCGATCAGGATGTCCAGGCCGCCGTCGCCGTCGACGTCGAGGACGTTCGCGGTGGTCGAGTTCCAGATCTCGCCGGGAGCGACCACGTCGCTCGCCCGGAAGCCGGCGGCGCCGGGTGCGCCGCCGCCGGGCTGGCGCAGGTAGAGCAGCGGTACGCGGCCCCAGAAGTACACCAGGACGTCGAGTGCGCCGTCGCCGTTGAAGTCGGCGGGGAGGCACCCCATGGGCGCCGTGGTGCGGGCGTCGTACGCGACACCCGCCGGCTGGAGGGTGACGGCGGCGTACCGCTCACCGGTGCCGGGCACCGGCGCCACGGTGACCGAGTCGTCGCGGGGGTCGACCAGGCAGCGGTCGTTCGGCAGGCCGTCGCCGTCGAAGTCGCCGAGGCCGACGCCCGCGCCGACCGCGGAGATCCACGCGGCGAGATGGTCCAGTGCGGGCTGGACCTCGCGGAGCCGGCGGGTGTCCCCGGCGGCGTTCAGCGGGGCGGGCGTGAAGGCGAAGCGGGCGCTCAGGGCGTCGGCGTCGGACGCGGAGACCGACGGCAGCCGGGTGAACAGACCGGCCACGACACACAGCAGCACGGCCAGGGCGGGTACGAGCGTTCTACGAACAGCGGACGGCACAGGTTCCCCCTCGGATGGTCGCGGGCGGATCAGAGCGACGCGAGCAGCACGCGGGCCCGGATGCGCTGCCGCCACGTCTGGTACTCGACCGGGCCGGTGGCGGGCGTGCGGAGCCCGGCCTCGGCCTCGCGGGTCCAGTCCGCGGCGGTACGCGGGTCGGTGCCGGTGAGCGCGTGCACGGTGGTGGCGAGTTCGGGCGGGGTCCAGCCGCTGCGCTGCCAGGCGGCGGCGGCGAAGGCCACACCCTGGCCGAGGTCACCGGCGTGCGCTCCGGCACGCTCGCGCAGGGTGGCGAGTCCCTCCGGCGACACCCCGCCGGCGTACGCGGCGGCGAGGCCCACACCGCTCCAGGCGTCGCCGTGGTGCCACTGCGGCAGCGTGCCGACGAGGTCCGCCACCCGGGTGGGTACCGCGGTGCCCCGGAACCACAGGCTGCGGCCGACGCCCTGGTAGCGGATGGCGCAGCGCTCGGAGCACCGGCGCGGGTGGGCGGTGATGCGGCGCAGCCCACCGGCGTCGGCGAAGAAGCCCGCCGAGAAGCCCCAGCCGTCGAGCGCGAGCCAGCGCAGCAGCGGATCCAGGCCGGACAGCCGGGCCCAGAACGGCCAGCGCAGCTTGGCCATCGCCCAGCCCACGCCGACGTGGATCAGGTGGATGTGGGCCGGGCCGTGCAGGCGCAGCACGGCCGGCAGCCGACGGCTGCCCGGGACGAGAAGGTCGAGCAGTGCGGCCTGCATGGCCAGCCCTTCGACGGCGAAGCCGCGCAGGTGGTCCGGCTGGTCGTCGAATCGCGGAGGCGCGCCGGCGGGGGCGGCGAGTCCCTCGTTGAAGCCGTCGAGGAAGGTTCCCGCGGCGGTCTCCAGCCTGGCGCGCAGCTCGGGCGGGTCGGACGCGAAGCCCCGGACCGTGAAGTCGGCGAGGCGGTCCGGCTGATGCAGCAGGCGGCGCCAGCTACGGGGGCGGGTTTCGTCGAGCGTGGCGTTGTCGGTTCTCATGACGCTCCCGCGGAGTCGGTCCACAGTGTCCGTGCGGCGCCAGTCTGCACATCCGTTCTTGAGTAAAACTTGAATTACATATAGTAACGAAATCGCGTTTCTGCGGCTGATCTCACTACTCGCCCGCGCCAGATGTCCGTTGATTAAATCGACCGAGGGATTCGATGATCTCGTCGGTCGTCTTCGCCCAGGTGAACGGGCCGGGGTTCTCGTCCCGCTCCGCGACCCACGCGCTGAGGCCGGCCTCCAGGGCCTGCACGGACTGGGGGGTGCCGCGCGGGACCATCTGCTCGGCGAGGAAGCCGAACCAGCGGTCGAGCTGCGTGACCCAGGCCGAAGCGGTCGGGGTGACGTGCGCGCGGAAGCGGGGGTGCCGGTCCAGCCAGGACGTAATGGCCGGGGCGTGGTGCGCGCCGTGGTTGTCCCAGATGAGGTGGACGTCCAGCTCGGCGGGGACCGAGGCGTCGACACGGGCGAGGAACCTCTTGAGATCCGCCGCCCGGTACCGGCGGCCCGCGGTGGCGCCGTCGGCCACGGTGCGCGCGGCGAACAGGCCGGCGGCGCCGGCGCGCGGGTGCTCCGGGACAGGCCGGCCGGGCGCCGTCGGCGGTCCCGGCGGGATCCGTGCCGTCTCGTGCACCACGAGCGCGACCGCGCCGGCCGGCGGGTTCAGATACAACCCGGCCACGTCGACCACCTTCGCCATGAACACCGGGTCGGTCGACAGGTTGAACGGGGGATCCCGGTGCGGCCTGAGGTGGAATCGGCGCCAGATCCGCCCGACCGTCGACCGCGAGAGCCCGGTCCTCTCGGCCATCGACCTGCGGGACCAGTGGGTGGCACCCGGAGGTGTCTCCTCCAGCGTGGACACCAGCACCTCCTCCACCCGGTCGGCGCCGATCGACGGCGGCCGGCCGGGCCGGTCGCGGTCGGCCAGACCCTCCAGACGCCGCTGCAGGAACCGGCTGCGCCACTTCCCCACCGTCGGCCGCGACACCCCGAGGTCGGCCGCCACGGCGGCGTTCGTCGCCCCGGGTTCGGCGCACGCCAGGACGATCCGGCACCGCAGCGCCAGGGCCTGGGAGGACTTCGCCCGACGCGACCAGCGCACCAGCGTCGCGCGCTCCTCGTCGGTCAACACCAACTCGGCCTTCGGCCGCCCGGTCCTCGGCACGCAACCCAGGCTACATATAGAAAACCAATTTACGGCGCAATATTTGTGCACTTCAGGTTTCCCGAAGTAATTACTACTCTGACGTTGGTTGACGTCGATACGGGCGACCTGGGGGCAACGTGTTGCGTGCGGCAATTGTGGAGATTAAAGTCCTCGGCGCCACCCACGCAGTAATCGATTCCCGCAAGGTCGACCTCGGGCCCCGCAAACAACGGGCAATCATCGCCCTGCTGGCCCTGCGCCACGGCACCCCGGTGCCGATCGACGAGATCATCGAGGCGCTCTGGGAGAACCAGCCGCCCGGCACGCCGCAGTCGCTGGTGCACACGTACATCGCCCGGCTGCGCCAGGTGATGGAGCCGGACACACCGGCGCGGCGCCGCACCAACGTGATCGGGCACAGCGGCACCGGTTACCAGCTTCGGCTGCCACCGGACGCGGTGGATGTCAGCCGTTTCCACAGCCACGCGGACCACGGGCTGCAACTGCTGGCCTCCGGCGCCGCCGGCGAGGCGTACGGTCTGCTGCGCCGGGCACTCGGCGAGTGGCCCGCCTCGCTGACCACCGATCTCGAGTCCCTGCTGCCCGGGTGCGAGGACGTCACCCTGCTCCGGGGAAAGTGGACCACAGTGGCGATGGCGTACGTCCGGGCCGGCCTGACCAGCAAGGGCGCCGTCGCGGTCCTGCCCACCGCCGAACGTCTCGCCCAGGTTGACCCCCTCAACGAGGCCGCGCAGGCGCTCTACCTGGAGACCCAGCGGCGCGCCGGCCACGGCGCCTCGGCGCTGTCCCACTACGACCGGATCCGCACCCGGCTGCAGGCCGAACTGGGCGTCGAACCCGGCCACGAGCTGCGCCGGGTGCACCGGCAACTGGTCGCCGCCGGCGGGAGCCGAGTCCCGGGCCCTCCGGCCGGCGGCTGGCTCGGGCCGGGACCGGCGGTCGACCCGCTGATCGACCGCGAGGCCGAGCTGCGACAGCTGCGTGACCTGCTCGTCCAGCAGCGGCTGATCACGCTGAGCGGGCCCGCGGGGGTGGGCAAGAGCGCCGTCGCGCGCGCGGCGGCAGCAGCCGCCAGGGGGGACTTCCGCGACGGCGTCGCGGTGGTCGACCTGGCCACTGCCTGCGGCGCCGCGGACGCGGCCGACGCGGTACGGCGGACCCTGCACCCGATGCTCCCGCAGCGTCACGCCGCTGCGGCCCGGCCGTTCGACGATCTGGCCGGCCGGCAGCTCCTGCTCCTCCTGGACAACGCCGAGAACGTCCTGGAGTCCTGCGCCGGGCTCGTCGACGACCTGTTGCGGTTCTGTCCGCAGGCTCGCGTCCTGGTCACCTCACGGGAACTGCTCGGCCTGCCGTACGAGACGATCCTGACGATCGGCCCGCTCCGCCCGCCAGGGCCGGAGACACCGGCCGACCCGGTGACGCTGCTGAGCGTGCCCGCCGTGGCGCTGTTCGCGCGGCGCGCCACCCAGGCATGCCCGTCCTTCTCCGTGGACGAGGACAACTGCGCCCTGGTCGCCACCGTCTGCCGCCGGCTCGACGGCCTGCCGCTCGCGCTGGAACTGGCCGCCCGCGTGCTGCGCACCACCGGTCTGCCCGAGTTGGCCGAGCAGTGCCGCGATCCGCTGCGGCTGCTGGACGCGAGCCACCGGGGCACGCCCGCGCACCACCGTTCGCTGCACGCGGCGGTGGTACGCACAGTGGACCGGCTCACGCTCGCCGAGCAGCAGTGCCTCGCACTGGTCAGCGGGATGGAGGAACCGGTGAGCCCGGACATGGTCGAGAAGACGGCCCGCTCCTACTGCGAACAGGACGTCCGGATCGATCTGCGCCCGCTACTCAACCGCCTGGTCGACAAGTCGCTCCTGATGGCGCGGCACGACGAGCACGGCACGTCCTATCGAATGTTGCGGACAATCCGCCGGATCGGTCTGCAACTGCTCGACCGTTTCGGCGCGCTGCCCTCGGTGGCGAATGCGCTCTGCCGGGAAACAAACCCATGAAATCGATTGCCGGTGCCGAAAATGGCGCAGCTACCCTCCAACCGGTGCAGCACCTACCGTGGCGGACTGTTCACACATAGCTCTCATGGGCTTGCCGATTGCTATATGAATTTATAGCATCGAGTCGGACAGCGCTCCGCCGACGTCCATCCGGCCCTGCTGCTGCCGTCGTTGATCGATCTCCGCAATCCCCTCAGGAGGTCCGACGCCCCATGCCTGCCGTCCACGAAACAGGGACCACCACCGCGCCCGCCGCTTCCGTACACATCGGAGCGATCACCCAGGCGGTGACATCGATGCGGCGCCACCTCGACGAGCCACACCGGCTGCACGACATCGCCCGGGCCTCGCTGATGAGCCCGTTCCACTTCCACCGCGTGTTCCGGATGCTGACCGCCGTCACGCCGGGCCGGTTCCTCACCGCCGTGCGGATGGCCGAGGCGAAACGCCGGCTCCTCGGCAGTGACGCCAGCGCGACCGACATCAGCATGGCGGTCGGCTACTCCAGCTTCGGCACCTTCACCACCCAGTTCACCCGCCTCGTCGGTGTGTCACCCGGCCGCTTCCGTACGTACGGCCGGGCCGTCGCGGACGTGCCCCTGCGCGAACTGGTCTCCACCCCACCGGCCCCCGCACGTCAGCCGTTCGCGCTCCTCCACGTCGGGGCCCGCCCCGACGGCCACCCGGGCCTCACCGTGGTCGCCACCTTCCGGTCCGGGATACCGCAGCAACGGCCCTCGTCCTGCGCCGCGATCCTCTCGCCGGGGGTGTTCCCGCTACCGCTCGCGACGGCGGGCCGGGCGAGCGTGCTCGCGGTCAGCGCCCGCACCGACGTGACCATCGGCGAGGTCCTCACCGAGGAGTCCTCGGCCGGCATCTGTGTCGGCTCCGCCGAGATCCCCGACGAGCCGGTCGCGGCGCAGGCCACCGTCGCGGTCGGCATCCCGCTGCGCCGGCCGGCCCTGCTGGACCCGCCGTTGCTGCTCGCGTTCCCCCTGCTGATGCTCGAGTCCCAGGCCGGGCCGAGGCGGGCGCAGGTCCGCTGAGATCCCCGGCCGCGCCGGTGCCCGTGGCCGTCGGTGGAACCGGGTCCACCGACGGCCACGAGGTCAGGACCGGGCGGTGTACCGCACCGGGCACGACGCGGGCCGGGCCACACCCAGCCCCGGCGCCTGCCGCGGCTCGGCGATCCCCAGTTCCATGTCGTACGAGCGGGTCAGCATCGCCAGCACCGCCTTCATCTCCAGGTCGGCGAAGCGGGCGCCCAGGCAGGCGTGCAGGCCGCCGCCGAGGTTGAGCAGGCCGGCCGCCGCCCGGCCGTCCGTGTCGCGGTCCTTGCTGAACCGGTCGGGGTCGAACCGGTCCGGGTCCGGGAACACCTCCGGCACGCGGTGCGTCACGGGCGGGCAGAACAGCGTCTGCCAGCCGGCCCGCACGGTGAAACCGCCGACCTCGTACGCGGTGACGGTCTGCCGGGTCAGCAGCGTCGTGACCGGCCGCAGCCGCTGGGACTCCAGCAGCGCCTCGAACAGCCGTCGCTGCCGGTGCAGATCCGTGACGGTCCAGTCGCCGGCGTGCCGGGGCAGGTCGGCGATCTCCTCCTCCATCGCCGCCAGCTCCTTCGGGTGCTGCAGCAGCAGGATGAGCGACCAGGCCAGCTGGGCCGCTGTCGTCTCGTACGCCGCGTACACCAGGATCAGGATGAGCCCGATGACGGTCTCGTCGTCGAAGGCCGCGCCGCCCGCGAGCAGGTGCGGCAGGAAGCCGTACCGGCCGGTGTCCGGATCCTCCCGGACCGCCCGCAGGTGCGGCCCCATCAGCTCGAACATCTCCCGGCGCGCGCGGTCGCGCCGGCGCAGGCGCGGCGTCGGCAGGTTGGCCGGCAGGAAGAACTCCATCCCGGCCGCGATGTCGAGGAAGAGCGACCGGAACCGGTCGCCGTGCCGGGCGCGGAAGCCGGACCCCAGGAACAGGCGTACGGCGATGTCCATGCTCAGCCGCTCCAGGTCGGCGCGCGCGTCGAACTCGCCGCGCGGGCCGAGCCGGTCCATCCAGTCGCTCGTCTCACCGATGATGGCGGCCAGGTAGTCCGCGTGGTTGCGGCTGTGGAAGGCGGGCAGCAACGCGGCCCGCTGACGCAGGTAGTCCGGGTGGTCGGCGGCCTGCATGACCGCGCCGAACATGGGCTTCAGCCACTGGTACACCGGCTGGACGGCGAGGATCGTCTCGGGCAGCGCGATCGCGTGCCGGCTCTCCGCGACGCCGGCCACGACGACCGAGCGCCGCGGCCCCATCCGCAGCGCGAACACGGGACCGTGCTCGGCGTAGCCGGCGCGGGCCAGCGCGACCGGGTCACGCATGAAGGCGAAGGCGTTGCCGAACAGCGGCAGGCCCTGCAACGTCGGCGGGCTGGTTGCGGCCATGACGGATCCCCCTTCGGGACGGGCTCGGAGTCAGCCGGCGGTGGCGTACGAGTACCAGACGTTCCAGTGCACGACCAGGCGTCCGCGGTCGGCGGCGACCTCCTCCATCCGGGCCTCGGCGGCCGCCCGTGCCGCACCGAGCCGCTCCGCGGGCACCCGCTCGAGCACCATCCGGCCGGCCGTCTGCCACAGCCAGGCCCACCACTGCCGCGGGTCGGTGAACTCCAGGTCGAGCGTCTCGTCCTCGATCCGCGTGTCGGCGAAGCCGGCGTCGCGCAGCAGGCGGTGGATCCCCTCCTTCGAGCGCAACGGGTTGTCGGTGCGGCCGGGTACCGGGGGCATGCCACCGTCCACGTACGGCACGACGGCGTCGGTGACGTGGAAGAACGCGGGGTCGTCGGCGCCGAACGTGGTCATCGCGAAGCGCCCGCCCGGGCGCAGCAGCCGGCGGTAGCGGGCCGCGGCGTCCGCCGGGTCGGGCAGCATGAACATCACCAGGCCCGCGACGACAGCGTCGAAACGGGCCGGAGCGAAGCCGGGTGTGGCCGCGTCACCGACCCGTACCTCCGCGTTCGTCAGTCCCTCGTCGGCGAGTTCCGCGCGGGCGCCCTCCACCATGGCCGGTGCCACGTCGATCCCGATCACGGAGCCGCTCGGCGCCACGGCGCGGGCGGCGGGAACGGTGCAGGCGCCCTGCCCGCAGCCGACGTCGAGCACGTCCTCACCCGGGCGCAGATCGAGCCCCGCCACCAGGCGAGCGCCGATCGGGCCGAAGAAGCGGACGCCGGTGCGGTCGTAGCGTGGCGCCGCCCGGTCGAACACCTCCGCCAGCTCCGGAGTCGACACCGCATCCGTCGTCGCGTCGCCGGGCATCGGGCACCACCCTTTCCGCAGGTTCGCCGCGCTCTCCGCGATCATTCTTCGCGCCCGTCCGCGGCCCGGCTTCTCGCCGCTTGCCTATCCCGGCCGGTCGTACCGGCGGGCAACACAGGAGAAGTCCCGGCCCCCGCGACGCCCCTAGGGTCGAGGGAGAGCTCGATCACCATTGAGGGAGGAAGCTGTGGGTGTACTGGGTCTACACAATGAGTGCCCCCCGACCAACTACGCCGCCGGGGACGCCGCCGAGATCGTCACCGGTCTGGTGTCCGACGCGGTCGCGACCGGCGCGACGCTGCGTGCGGTTCGCGACTGCCTCGATTCGCTGGCCTGCCTGGACGACACGGTGCGGTACGTCGTCGAAGCCTCCGCCGGAGCCGTGTCACCGGACGGCTCGTTCGACGCCGCGAACGTGGCCGAGCAGATGGCGGGCGTCCTGAAGACCTACTCGCAGACCTTCCGCGCCCTGGACGGGACCGTGGAGCAGATCGACACGGCCGTCCGGGAGTACGGGGAGCTGCAGCGGTACAGCGCGCTCGCGCTGGCGAAGGGCCGGGACGAGTGTTTCGAGAACCGGCTGGTTCAGGCCGGCGAGGGCGGCTTCGCCGGCATGGCCCAGGCGCGCATCGCCTACCTGCGCAAGCTGCGGGTGCGGGTGCAGCTGCTCCAGCGCATGGAGCC
This sequence comes from Micromonospora sp. ATLC20, assembly GCF_057196585.1. Classification (NCBI taxonomy): domain Bacteria; kingdom Bacillati; phylum Actinomycetota; class Actinomycetes; order Micromonosporales; family Micromonosporaceae; genus Micromonospora; species Micromonospora sp. ATLC20. The sequence continues at coordinate 824 of NZ_JBXUOV010000039.1, read as the reverse complement.
GATCGGCGAGGAGATCCTGAACGGGTACGACTTCAACGCGTTCTTCCTGCTGTTCATGCAGCCCATGCGCGACCTCGGCGTGGCCGCGCAGGATCTCTACAACGAGACGGTACGCGGGGCGCTCGTCGCCTACGACACGCTCGTCCGGGTGTGTGAAATGCGTACCGGAAACGCGGCCGACACCCTGCGCCGGGAAATGGTGAAATCGAACTGATCTCGCCATCGCACTCGTCCGGCGCGACCATGACAATCCGCGCCGGACATGCGCGTCTCAGGCATGCACAACGGGGACCGGTTCGGTAGGATGATCGCACTGTTCGCCCATATGCCGTGAGATGGGAAATTCCATGGGAATCAGCCACATCACATTGATCACCATCCCGGTCACCGACCAGGACAAGGCGAAGGACTTCTACGCCCGCCTCGGATTCGAGGTGATCAATGACCACGAGATGACCCCGGACGAGATGCCGCCGGAGCCGGGCCTGCGCTGGCTGCAGCTGGGCACTCCGGGAGGCGAGACCACAGTGGTGCTCGCCACCTGGGGCGTGGGCGGCCTCCGCCCCGGAGCGCAGCACATCTCCGTGGCGTGCAAGGACGTCAAGGGCCTGCACAACGAGCTGGCCTCGGCGGGCGTGGAGGCGTCGCCGGTCTTCGACGCCCCGTTCGGCGCGTTCTTCTCGGTGGAGGACCCGGACGGCAACGGCGTGATGATCGTCGAGGAGTCCGGCGACTGACGGACACGACAGTGGGGGGGGGGGGGGGGGGGGGGGTCCCGCCCCCCCCGCCGCGTCGCGCCGGTTTTGGCGGCGCGGGGGGCGCCG